>JBEAPQ010000119.1:0-2585 GCA_041164325.1 Planctomycetota bacterium
GCTCAGCCCGCGTCCGGCAATTGGCCGATCGGTTCTTCAGGACCCGTCCCGGGACGGTCGTCGTCCTCGGACCCGCGCAATGAACCGCTTCCTCACCAGACTGACGCTCCTGACGTGCATCCTCCCGGTGGGAGGATGCTTCTGGATGGGTGACACGTCACTGGACACCGGAGCGCTCCCGGACGACCGCCCGAGGGTCGAGCGTCCGGTCTCCGGGCCGAGCGCGACCGCACCCGAAGCGGCCGCGAATCCGAACCGACCGCGCATCCGTCCGACACCCGCGCCCACGCTCGAGCTCCCCGAGGTCGGTGAGACGGCCTGGAGCCCCGTCGAGCCCTTCATTGCGGTCCTCCCCGGCGGCCTCCGCATCGCGGCAGGCCAGTTTCCCGGGGCACGGCACGCGCAGATCGAGCTGGTGCTCGCCCATCCGGAAGTCTCGGCGGCACGCGCCTCGCTGGGTCGCCTCGTCGCCGAGATGATCGTCGACACGCCGCTCGATGGCGGCGGACGGCCGTCGCTGCGTCGCGCGGTCGAGAACAGCGGAGGTTCCCTCTCGGTCACGGCCGATGCCTGGGCCACGAACATCCGGATCTCCGCCCCGGTGTCGAGCTGGCGCTGGCTGAGCCGACTGCTCGCCGACGCGATCATCGCGCCGCCGACCGCACCAGCCCGCGTCGAGGCCTGGCGCCAGTCGCTGATCCGGGAGTACGGCAAGACCTGGAGCGAGCAGCCGATCGACGCGGCCGTGAAGCGCGTGCACGCGTTCGAACTGCGCGGCCTCGAGGAGTGGCTCGAGGTCCTCGAGGACGTCGAGATCACGGACGTCCTGGCCTTCTACGCGCAGACCTACCTCCCCTCGCGGGCGATGCTGGTCTTCGCGGTCCCGTCGCCGAAGCCGGAAGCGGTCGTCGAGCTCTGCCAGGAGGTGTTCGCTCCCTGGAGCCTCGCGCGAGGCGGCACGAGCCTGCCCGCAGCTGTGGGCGCACTGCCCCCTGCCTCGGGGCTGTTCTTCGGCACCACCGAGGACGACCCGTCGTTCGTCACGCTCGTCGAGCTGCCCCCCGCGGTCGCCGAGGATGCGGCCACCAGCTGGGTCACGGCCGAGCTCATGATCGGCACCTCCGTCGAGGGCCGCATCACCGAGGCGATCGACCGCTCGGTCCGCGGGCTCCGTTCGTCGATCCGCGAGGACGGCCCGGTCCGATTCCTCGAGCTGACGGGCCGAATCGGCGCGGGCGAGACCCAAGCCCTCCGCAGGGCCGTCGACGACGCCTATGCGTCCCTCGCGCGACGCGCGCCCGGTGCCGTCGAGATCCGTGCCGCCGCCGAGCGCGCCCGGCTCGCGCTCGCCATCGAACTCGGCGAACCGCGGACATGGTGCAGCGCCGTCTCGCGCAGCCTGATCGCAGGTGCGACGCCGGCGGTCATCCTGGCCCCGGATGGCCGCAAGACCGAGCTGCCGTCCCGCCCGATGTTCGGCCCGCTGATCGAGAAGATCTCGAAGCCCGAGAGCCTGCCGATCGCCGCGAAGATCGCCGCACGTTCGAAGGAACGCGGTCTCGTCATCGTCCTCGGCAAGGATCTGACCGACCTTCCGGAGCACGGCTCGATGCCGGGTGCGCAGGTGTCCGACGCCCGTCGCACCGTCGTCTCGGCGGACCGCGCCGACCAGGAGGCCGCCGCGCGGCTCGTGCTGGCCCACGCGATCGACGCCGTCGGCGGCGCGGCCGCCCTGCTCGAGCTGCAGGGATTCCAGTTCGAGTCCACATCGCGGACCGGCCAAGGACCCGAGGCCTTCGATGCGGTCTGGTACCGGCGCACGGACCGGTATCGCCGGCTGCGCCACGTGCTCAACTCCGACATCGAGACGGTGATCGGCCCGGACGTCGCCGTCGAGACGGCCAGCAGCCAGCGCCGGGCTCTCGAGGAGTTCGAGCGCACCCAGCTGCTCGACGACGTGCAGCGCCACCCGATCGCCCTGCTTGCCGAGGCGGCCCGGGGCACCACCCGCTACCGGCAGGTCTCGCTCCGCACCGTCGAGGGTCGCCGCATGGCTGTCCTCGAGAGGTCGGGCGATCGCCCGGGTCGGTTCCGCGTCTACGTCGACGTCGAGTCCGGCCTCCTGCGTGCCGTGGTCAGCAGCGTCGACACCGGCAACGGCGAGGTGTTCCGGCGGGAAGAGTGGCGCGACTACCGCGGCGCGGGCCGCGGGATCCGCGCCCCGCACCACTGCACGACGTGGATCGACAACGGCGTCCGCGGGATCATCACCGTGTTCGAGTCGTTCCGACCGGACACCCCGGACGAACAGTGGCTACGCCTTGGCGGGCCGCTCCGGTAGCGCATCCCGCGAGCCGAGAGCCTGGGACCGGATGCCCTCGAGAGCGCTCCGACGGCCGCGAGACCGTCGCTCCGCGGACTCGGCCGGGTCCGCTCAGTAGCGGCTCGCACCGATCCTGAGCTCCGCCCCGACGAAGAACTGGTGCTCGCCGTAGACGTCCTCCTCGTAGGAGCTCGACGGACGGTTCGCGTTCGACAGGTAGGAATACTCGCCGAGGACCGACATCGCGTCACCGAGGTCGAAG
>JBEAPQ010000120.1:0-2582 GCA_041164325.1 Planctomycetota bacterium
GACGGGTCGCTGCTCATCGCCAGCAACCAAGGCGTGTGGAGGCACGATCCGGCCACGGGGACCTCGACCCTCGTCATCGCGGGCGCGGCCTCTTCCCTCGTCCTGGATGCGCAGGGCGAGCTCTGGGCCAACGTGGATGGCACGGTCGCCAAGATCGACGTCGAACGGCGCGGGACCGACGTCCGCGTGCCGAACACGACGGCTGCGATGCGCTGCGACGAGTCGTCGCCATACCGGCTGGCGCGCATCGTCGCCCCCGACGCCGACTTCGACGCCGACGGCTTCACGAACCGCGCGGAGATCGACGCGGGCACGAACCCCGTCGACCCAAGCTCGACGCCAAGGTTCGATGCGTCGACGGACCGCGTCCGCGCGCTTGCGTCCGACGTCGTGGAAGTGCGCACACGAGGCGACCTCGGCTGGGGCTTCGTCGTGTTCGGTGCCGGCAAGCGCACCAGTCCGCTGACGCTGCCCGGCATCCTGGGCACGCTCGTCGTCGATCAGCTGTTCGGCGCGACGCTCCCGATCCCCGTGCCGGGCAGCACGCGGTTCCGCGTCCCGGCCGTCGCGTCGACCGTCACCACCTGGGCCCAGATCTGCCGGCTGCCTCTCGCCGCCGGGGCGCCCGCGCTCGGCGAGCTGCTGGCGATCCGCGCCGAGATCGGCGGCCAGAGCATCGTCCGGGAGACGTTCGCGAGGGATGCGCAGCTCGACGTCGACAAGTCGTCCGGGACTTGGGGCGGCGGCGACGCCCGACCCGGTCGCCTCGGCGGCGTGGGGCGACTCGGCTCGTTCGATCCGGCGCTCGGCCGCGAGGTCGCACCGTCCGTCTTCGAGTTCGACACGGTCGGCCATACGTTCCCTCCCGAGGTCACGCTGTTCGGCCGTATCGAGACGGTGACCGATGGTGTGTTCGAGTTCACGGACTTCGTCGTCCCCACGGGAGTGACGGTCCGCTTCGTCGGCGACAGGCCTGCCGTGCTGCGCGTCCGTGGCGCGGTGGCGATCGACGGCACGCTCGACGTGGGCGGTCAGGACGTGGCCGGCGCCTTCGACGGGGTGAGTCCAGCTCCGCCGGTCGGCACGCCGCCGATCTCCACCCCGGGCCAGCCGGGTAGTGCGGGCGGTCCAGGCGGCGGCCGGGGCGGCCTCGGAGCCGATGCTTGCGACGGACTCGGTCATGCCGGCGGACGCTTCTCGGGTGATCGGGGAGAAGACCTCTCGGCACCCCTCCGCAGCGGCTACGTCGGCACGGTCGGCGGCTCGGGGGGCCACGGTGGTCCACTGTGGCCTGCGAGCGGCCTGCGCAGCGATGTCGTGCTGGGCCTGTTCTCGGTGGTGTCGGGGATGACGGCTTCCGGCGGAGGCGGAGGTGGCCACATCGGGGCGGGCGGGGCCGGCACGGCGCTCCGGACGTTCACCGGACTCCCGTCGGACCTGTCGGCTGCGACTTCCGGTGGATCGAGTCTGCGGTTCCTGCTCCCCCCGCCTGGCGTGACCTCGATCGAGCACTTCCTCGTCGGCGGCTCCGGCGGCGGTGGCGGCGGCTCGCACCCGCTGATGATGACCGCCCAGCAGGTCTTCGGGGTCGCAGGGGTCTCCGGGCCGAACGCATGGCGTGCAGGCGCAGGCGGGGCCGGAGGCGGAGGCGCGCTGGCGATCCGTGCGGGTCGCCGCGTGACCATCGGCAGCCTCGGGCGCGTCGACGCGCGGGGCGGCAGCGCGGCCGAACACACGTCGTCCGTGCTCGGACCACCGGCCCCTGGTGGCGGAGGTTCGGGCGGTTCGATCCTGCTCCAGGTCGACGGAGCGTTCACCCAGGGTGGGACGCTCGACCTGTCCGGAGGAACCGGCGGACGGGACCTCGTGACGGCCTTCAACGGTCTCCAGGCCGAGTCGGTCGGCGGCGACGGGGCTCCCGGCTTCGTGCGGCTCGAGCGAACCGCGTCGAGCACGACGGCGGACCTCGGCACCGTTCTCGGGCCGGTGCTCGGAGCCTCGAACGTCGGGACACTGACCGACGCCGACACGTGGACCGGACAGGTCTCGCGCTTCTACCCAGCCAGCGCGGGGGTCCCCGCTGCATGGCAGCACTACCGACTCGACGCCGAGATCGACGGTGTGACCGTCACCTACTCCGACGATCCGCGCGCCTTCGCGCCTGCCACGGGCCCCGGACTTCCGGTCCAGATCTGGTTCCAGGGCGCGACCCTCGACGCCCAGGGGCGCGTCCTGGTCCCGCCCGGACCATGGCGTGCCTTCGTCCAGGACCTGGACCTCGACCGCGCCAACACCTTCCGGTTCATGGTCCTCTACGACCGCTCGGTGTCGCAGGACGTGGCGCTCGAGAACCTGACGGTCACACGTCGCGACTGAAGCCGCGCCCCGGAGGCGAGTCGTCGACGATCAGCACTCCGGGATGTTGACCGCGAGACCGCCTTCGCTGGTCTCCTTGTACTCGCGCCGCATGTCGAGCCCGGTCCGCTTCATCACGCGGATGACCTTGTCGAGCGACACGATGCCGCGGGCGCCGGAGTTCAGCGCGAGCTGGGCGGCGCTCCACGCCTTCGCGACGCCCATCG
>JBEAPQ010000121.1:0-35795 GCA_041164325.1 Planctomycetota bacterium
GTGGCAGATCGGGATGCGGATGGTCGAGCACAGCCCGATCCTCGGCGTCGGCCACAAGAACTTCCGGCATCACTACCAGCGCCACGCGGAAGTGCTCTTCCCCGGAGCCGATCTGTTCAACCACGTCGCCCACAACTCGTACGTGCAGATCTGGGCCGAGAACGGCACGCCCACGATCCTGATCTTCCTGACGATCCTGGGATCGACACTCCTGCTGATGGGGAGGGTTCGCCGTCAGACCGAGAGCCGTCCGGATCTCGCGTGGGCCACGCCGTACACCAACCTCGTCGAGGCCTCACTCTGTGGTTTCATGGTCGGCGCGTTCTTCCTGAACCGCGGCCACTTCGACCTCTCGTACCACCTGGTCGGGGTTGCCGTGGGGCTTGCCTACATCGTCCAGACCGAGGCCTCCACCGAGCAGGCCACCAACGAGGCCGCCCATGCGGCGGAAGAGGGTGGGTTCCGCGTGCGGCGCGCGCCGAAGCTCCAGTGGCGTCCAGCCACGCTGGGCCCGAGCCAGTTGCCGCGCTGGGGAAGGAGCACCTGAGCGGCGCGGAGGCGCCCCATCGATCATGTGCGGCATCGCAGGGCTCTTCGCCCATCACGTCGACCGTCCCGTGGACCCGGAGCTCCTGCGCCGGATGGCCGACGTCATCGTCCACCGTGGCCCGGACGGTTCCGGAGTGCACGTCGGCGCAGGCTACGGTCTCGCCCATCGTCGCCTCTCGATCGTCGACCTTGCCGACGGCGCGCAGCCGATGGCAGCCGACGACGTCTGGGTGACCTTCAACGGGGAGATCTACAACTTCCCCGCACTCCGGGCGGAGCTGGAAGGGCTCGGCTACCGGTTCCGGACCCGTTGCGACACCGAGGTGCTCCTCCACGGATGGCGGGCGTTCGGAGAGGACCTGCCGCGGCGCCTCCGGGGAATGTTCGCGTTCGCGCTCGTCGATGAGAGGACGCGCACGCTGTTCGCTGCGCGCGACCGTCTCGGCAAGAAGCCGTTCCACTACGCGGAGCTCGACGGCGAGCTCGTCTTCGGCTCCGAACTGAAGAGCCTGCTGCTGCACCCCGGCGTCTCGCGCGCACTCGATCCCGAAGCGGTCGGACACTTCCTGTGCCTGCGCTACGTCCCGGACCCGAAGACGGTCTTCCAGGGCATCCGGAAGCTCCCCCCGGGATGTGCTCTCGTGGTGCGGGACGGCAAGGTCACGGAACGCCGCTACTGGCAGCTCTCGTTCGCCGAACCGCGCGTCCGGAGCATGGCCGAGTGGTCGGAGGCGGTCCTGGCCAAGTTCGACGAGGCGGTGCGCATCCGATTGATGGGTGATGTCCCGCTCGGCGCGTTCCTGTCGGGCGGTGTCGACAGTTTCGCGGTGGTCGACAGCATGGCACGGGCCCACGGCGGATCGGTCGTGGCTTGCACGATGGGCTTCGAGGATCCGGAGGTCGACGAGCGGGCTCATGCGCGGCTCGCCGCGCAGCAGTGCGGCGCGGTCCTCCATGAGGGCGTCGTGACGTCGGCCGATCTCCTCGACCAGTCGTGGTTCGACGGGATCTTCGACGAACCGTTCGCCGACAGTTCGGCGATCCCGACCTACCACGTCAGCCGCCTCGCGCGGCAGCACGTGACGGTGGCCCTGTCCGGCGATGGCGGCGACGAGGCGTTCGCGGGCTACCGTCGCTACAAGTACGACCTCGTCGAGAACCGGGTCCGGGGGCTTCTGCCGCGAGCCGTTTGGGGTGGCCTCGGGCTCGTCTACCCGAAGCTGGACTGGTTGCACCGGGCCGTGCGGTTCAAGCGCACGTTCCAGAACCTCGCGCTGTCCCCAGCAGAGGCCTACGCGCGTTCCGTGAGCTCCGTGCTTCCAGAGGAGGCGCGCGCCGTTCTGACGCCGACTTGGCAGGCGCGGCTCGGAGACCCTCTCGGTCCGGTGCGCGCCGCCTACGAAGCGTCGGACGGTCCCGATCCGCTGGCGCGCGCCGCAGCCGCCGACTACGCCACGTGGCTGCCGGGCGACATCCTCGTCAAGGTGGACCGCGCCTCGATGGCGGTCTCGCTCGAGGTTCGGGCTCCTCTCCTCGATCACGAACTCGTGGAGCTCGCGGCCTCGATGCCGTCGGCCATGAAGCTCGCGGATGGGGAGACCAAGGGGTTCCTGCGTCGCGCTCTTGGCGAGCGATTGGGGCGTGAGGCACTGGCCCGCCGGAAGCAGGGATTCCACGTCCCGCTGCGCAGCTGGATGGCGGGCCCGGTCGGCGATGCTCTCGAAGCCAGTCTCGCGGACGGAGCCTGCCGAGCGGACATCATCGACCCCTCCGCCGTCCGAAGACTGCTCGCCGAGCATCGGAGCGGCGCCCGGGACCATGGGGAGCTGCTCTGGGCGGTTTCGGTGCTCCAGCGATTCCTCGCGAGGTGGACGTGACCCCGTCACCGCACGTCGTCACCTTCACGAACCTGTTCCCTTCCGCGGCCCGTCCCACGCACGGCGTCTTCGTCGCCGAGAGGGTCCGCCGCCTGCGCGATGCCCTCGGCGCCACCCTCGAGGTGCTCTGTCCCGTTCCCGCGCTGCCGCGCTTCTGGCCGCGGAGGCCGAGTGAGCGCGTCTACGACGCGCTTTCGGCTCATGAGACCTGGGAGGGCATCGGGTTGCGCCACGTGCGCTACCGGCACTGGCCCGGCATGTCCGAGACGGCGCAGGCCGAGCGGATCGTGCGCGCCAGCGCAGACGCGTTCACGTCTGCCGTCGGGGGGCGGACCGCGGTCGTGGTGGACGCGCACTACGTCTATCCGGATGGCGTCGCGGCGCTCCGGCTGGCCGCCGAGCTCGGCGTGCCGTGCTTCGTGACGGCTCGTGGATCGGACCTGAACGTGTTGGGGCAGCGTCCCGCGCTGGCCCGGCAGATCCGTGCGAGCGTGAAGACGGCCGCAGGGTTGTTCGCGGTCAGTGAACCCCTTTGTCGGCTCTTCGCCGACATCGCGGGCGTCCCGCGCGACGCGGTCCAGCTGGCTCGCAACGGCGTGGACTTCGACCTGTTCCGTCCGGGAGACGAGGATGCCGCGCGCGATGCCCTCGGTCTGCCGCGCGGGCTGCCGCTGGTGGCCGCCGTGGGGAGGCTCGTGCCGGGCAAGGGCTTCCACACGATGGCGCGCGCACTCCGTCTCCTGCCGGAGGAAGTCCACTTCGCGGTGGCCGGATCGGGCCCGGAGGCCGGTCGGCTGCGCGCGCTTGCACCCGAAGGCCGGCTGCACCTGCTGGGGGCGCGCAGCCGTGCGGACGTGGCCACGCTGCTGCGCGCCGCGGACGTGCTCGTTCTGCCTTCGGAGCGCGAGGGTTGGCCCAACGTCGTGACCGAGGCCCTCGCATCCGGGACACCGGTGATCGCGACGCCTGTGGGAGGAATTCCTGACATCCTGACCGCTCCGCACGTGGGGGCGCTGGCACGGGTGGGTGACCACCGCGCGCTGGCACGGGAGGTGGAACGGTTCCTCCGCGCGCCCTCGAATCCGGACGCTGTCCGCGCATTCGCTCAGCGTTTCGGCTGGGAAGCGCCGATCGAAGTCCTGAGGGCCCGCTTTGCGGCGGCCGCCACCTGCTGATCCGCGTCCGATGAGCCTCCGTATCCTCTACCACCACCGGATTCGCTCGGATGACGGCCAGGCCGTGCACGTCCGTGAGCTGATCGGGGCGCTTCGCGCCGAGGGTCACGAGGTCCTCGAATGCGCGCTCGTGCCGAAGGCGGACGGAGCCGTCACGGGCCCGCGTGGCGAGCGCGAGCGCGGCGGATTCTGGCAGAAGCTCAGCCTGCCGCGGCGTGCGGTCGAGGCGATGGAGATCGCCTACGGCTTCCAGGGCGCCCGCCGCATCGTCGCGGCTGCCCGCGCATTCCGGCCGGACTTCATCTACGAGCGCCATGCGTTGCACTGCGATGCAGGGCTGCGGGCGGCGAGGATCCTCGGTGTTCCGCTCCTGCTGGAGGTCAACTCGCCGCTCAGCGACGAGATGGATCGACTCGGACTGCTGCGGTTCGCGGGGCGCGCCCGCCGTACCGAAGCCCGGGTGCTCGGCGGCGCCGACGTGGTCTTCGCGGTCACGAACGTGCTCCGCGGGATGCTCGTCGCATCCGGAGCGCGGTCCGACCGCACGCGGGTCGTGCCCAACGGAGTGGTGCTCGCGCGCTACGGCGAGTCCGCACGGCAGCGCGCGGCCGCCATCCGCGCTCGACTCGGGCTGGGACCCGAAGCGTTCGTGCTCGGTTTCGTCGGCTACATGCGGGACTGGCACCGTCTCGACCTCGCGGTGCAGCTCCTGGTCGAGCCTGGCTTCGAAACGGTGAGCCTCCTGCTCGCGGGGGACGGTCCCGCGCGCGACACTGTGCTCCAGGAAGCCCAGCGTCTCGGGGTCTCGGAGCGGGTCCATGCGCTGGGTGTGGTGTCTCCCGAAGAACTTCCCGCGCACGTGCTGGCCTTCGATGCAGCCCTGATCCCGGCGATCAACAGCTACGCCTCCCCGCTCAAGCTGTTCGATTCGCTCGCGGCTGGCGTCGCGACGCTCGCCCCGCGCCAGCCGAACCTCGAAGAGACGATCGAGGACGGCGTCGATGGCGTGCTGTTCACGGCCGGCGACGGGGGTGCGCTGCGGGAGGCACTCCGCCCGCTGGTCACGGACCGGAACCTCTGCCGCGCGATCGGTGCGGCGGGTCGTGCGCGTCTCGAGCGCGAAGATTGGACGTGGCGGGGCAACGCGAGGCGCGTCGTGGCGGCCTTCGAGGCCCTGGGACACCGGGAGGAGCAGCGATGAACGCGCTCTTGCGTTCCCCGACTCTGCAACTCCTGCTGCCACTCCTGTTGGCCTACGCCGGGAGTCTCGTGTGGATCTGGGACATGTGGTTCTTCCGCGAGGCCTACTACTCCCATGGACCGCTGGTGGTGCTCGCGGCTCTGTGGCTGATCCATGATCGGCGTCAGGGCTGGGAGAAGGTCCCGTCCGCGCCGAACGCGCGCGGCTGGTGGTTGCTCGGACTCGCGCTCGCGGTGCACGCGGGTGGCGGCGCGCTGACCATCGACTCGGTCTCTGCTGCTTCGCTGATCCCGGCGATCGCGGGGGTCGTCTGGATCGCGCAGGGGACCGCGCGCCTGCGTGTTCTGCTGCCGGTCCTCGGGCTCCTGCTCTTCGCGGTGCCGACTCCACTCGTCATCCAGAGCCGGATGGCGTTCGAGCTCAAGGAGTGGGCTGTCGAGGGCGGGCTCGCACTGGCCCAGCTCTGTGGTGTGGGTGCGGAACGGATCGGCAGCGAAGTGCGGATTTCCGGGCAAACGGGCTCGCTGGTCGTCGCGGATGCCTGCAGCGGTCTGCGCTCGCTCGTGGCGCTCATCACACTCGGCTACGGCATCGCGTTCTTCATGGGGTCGCAGGTGGGTGTCCGCCGCTGGGCGATCCTCGCCGCAGCTGCGCCGGTGGCCGTGGCGACGAATGCCGTGCGGATCGGACTGATCTGCATGCTCGCGTCGGGCTTCGGGACAGAGTTCGCGAGCACGACCGGCCATGATTGGGTGTCCGGTGCGGTGTGGCTGATCGACCTCGGCATCCTCATGGGCATCGACGCGATCCTCTCGCGCCAGCGTCCGAGGAGGTCCGCATGAAGGGAGTCCGCCGACACGCCGTGGTGCTCTGGTGCCTGGCCCCTCTGCTCCTGGCGCTCACGACCTGGCGCCCGGAGGGCGGAGACCGAGGGCGTGCATCGAGGCTTCCCGGAGAGCTGGCAGGGTTCGCCAAGACCCAGGACTACGCGCTGACTGCGTCGGTGCTCGACATGCTCGGCACTCCTGATGCAGCCTGGCGTCGCTACGACCGCGGGGACGAGCAGGTCTTCGTCATCGGCGTCTTCCACGACGAGAACTGGAAGAGCGTCCATCCCCCGGAGACCTGCTTGCGGGGCTCCAACATGGAGGTCGTCCGGGAGAGTGTGATTCCGCCCGGGAGCGGCGGGACGGGAGCCGAATACGGGCTGCTGCACATGCACGCGCTCGACCGGGACCAGGATTACGTGAGCCTCTACGTGTTCCTGGCGGGCCGTGAGTTCGCGACGCCGGGCTACTGGTCCTTCTTCGCGCACCATGCACCGCGTGCCCTGCTCAGACAGAGCGTGTCCGGGTGCCTTCTCCGCGTCGAGACGTGGGTGGGTGCGGACGGACTGGAGGCTGCGACGAACCGGTGCCGCGAGGCGTTGGACGCGCTGGTCCAGGCTGCGAGGCAGGAGCTGCAGTGACGGCCGTCCAGGATCGTTCGAGTGGTTGGGCGCACGCGCTCTCCGTCGACGTCGAGGACTACTTCCAGGTCCTGAATCTCGCCAAGCACGTCGATCGTCGGGACTGGGATCGGCTCGAGCTGCGCTGCGGAGAGAGCACGCGCCGGCTGCTGCGTCTCTTCGAACGGCGCGGAGCCCGGGCCACGTTCTTCTTCCTCGGCTGGATCGCAGAGCGGATGCCCGACCTCGTGCGTGAGGTCGCTGCGGCCGGACACGAGATCGGGTCGCACGGCTACGACCACCGCGTGCTGCAGGATCTGGGCGAACGGGGGTTTCGCGAGGACCTCGAGCGGACGGCGACGATCCTCGAGGACATCGCGGGCGTGCGGCCTACGTCGTTCCGCGCCTGCACGTGGTCGATCCACGCCGGGACCCTGTGGGCGCCGCGCGTTCTGCGGGACCTGGGCTACGTCCTGGACAGCTCGATCCAGCCGGTCAGCCATCCGGACTACGGCATCCCAGGTGCGCCCACGGTGCCGTACCGGCTCGCCGTCCCCGGAGGTGCCGACCTCGCCGAGTTCCCTCCGCTGACCGTGCGAGTAGCGGGTCGGACGATTCCGGTCGGAGGTGGCGGATACCTGAGACTCTTCCCGACGTGGATGTTCGCGCGCGGGCTGCGCCAGATGGAAGCGGCCGGCTGGCCCGGCTGCATCTACCTGCATCCGTGGGAGGTCGACCCTGACCAGCCTCGCTACCCCGTCGGCGGGCTCCGAGGATTCCGGCACTACGTCAACCTGCGTCGGACCGAGGCGAAGCTCGATGCGCTGCTGCGTCGCTTCCGATTCGTCGGTCTGACCGAGGCCCTCGACCAACCCGGCGTCCGGGACAGGCTGGCTGCGGCCGCTCCGACTTCGGTCGGCGCCGTCTGACCGCGCTCCGAGCGCAGCGACTCCTCGGCGTCGGAGCCCGGGGCGGACGCAGCAGCGCCCCGACGGCCCGGACCGCGCCGCGGCCCGGTCAGCGAGCCAGCTGGTGGGCGAAGTGTTCTGCGGAGACCGTCAGCGGGCTCTCGGGGAACTGCGCGGCGCATTCCTCCAGCAGGGCGCGCGCCTCTTCGTGCCGACCGAGCGGCATCAGGGCGAGGCCGCGGTAGTAGAGGTGGGCGCCGTCGGGTCGGGCGGCTGAGCGGGCCAGGAGTTCGACGGCGTTCTCGTAGGACCCTCGGCGGAGCGCGATGAGCCCGCGGGTCAGCAGTGCGTCCGGTGTCTCCAGTTGGGCGGCGTCCAGGATTTCCGACTCGACGGTCCGGAGGTCGTCCTCGTGCACGACGCCTTCGCGCGCCGACAGTTCGACGCAGTCGAGGATCGAAGGATGGGTGGGCACGTAGTGGTGGACCCACCGCAGGCCATCGATCGCTTCGTCAGGCTCGCCCTCCTGGGCGATCCATCGGGCGCGCTGGATCCAGATGGCGATCAGGCTCGGGTCGACGCGGAGTCGCTCGGTCGCCAGATCGATCGCTGCCCGCCGCCCGCGGACTTCGGCGTAGCGCTGGAGCGTGGCCAGCAGCATGGAGGATTCTCCGGCGACCCCCTCACGCACCGCCCGGAGGTGGGTGTCGAGCAGGTTCGCGAGCGCGCGCACGCGCTCGGGGTCCCTCCGATCCCCCAGGGGGCCGCGCGTGGCCATGTCCCGGTCGTACAGGAAGTGTGCGGACACGCCGATCGAGCCATTTAGAGCGAGGAATCGGCGCGCCCGCGCCTCCGCATCGCGCGCGACCGTCGTCGAGCTTGGGCCCGCGGTCGCGAGGCTCGCGTTCGCCATCGCGTAGGCGAGGCTGGCGAAGCGGCGCCGCTGCTCCAGCGAGACGTGGGGTTCGACGGCGTCGCAGAGCTGGAGCGCGAGGTCGGGTCGACCGACGGCGCCGAGGACAGCGATCTGGTCGAGGCTCGTTTCTCCGCCGGCGGGGGAGGTGAGCCAGAGCGCGGCAAGCTCTTCGACCGAGCCCGTTTCTTGCCGCAGGCGCGCAACCAGCTGCGTCGCGCGCTGGCGCGTGGCAAAGGCCACCATCCGCGGGGTCGCGAGGCCTGACTGGAGCATGGCGGGCTGGGTCAGACGGCCCAGGACCGGCGAGTCGCCATACCGAAGGCCCGTCGGGCCCTCGAGGACTTCGAGCGCTTCCTCGTAGGCGGGGATCAGCAGCGGTTCGTCCGCGAGGACGCCGTCCAGGATCGCCAGGGCCTCATCGATCCGCCCGGCACGCATCAGGACGCGGGCCAGAAGGATGCGCGCAACCGGATTCTGATCGGTCTCGGCGACGAGCAGCTTCGCACGCCGGATGGCACGCTCCTCGAATCCCTCGGCGTCGAGGAACGCGAGGCAGTCGAGCAGAGCGTCGGGCGCTGCTTCCGCCAGGCTGCGGAACGGCGCCGGCAACTTGTCGCTCGGTGCGACGACCGCAGCCAGTGCGATACCTCCGGCGTCGGCGGGACGCTCGGCGAGTTGACGCCGCACCCAGGACGCTGCGAGGCCCTGGCGGTCGAACCGCGCCAGGAGCGCCGCCGACGTCAGGTCGTTGGCTTCCTGCTCCCAGAAGCTCTCGCTGGCGGCCGTGAACCTCTCCTGCTCGATCTGCAGCAGCGTGATCAGGCGACCGGCGATCTGCGCGTCGGGGAACGTCAGGGCCGCGAGGAAGTGGTGCTCCGCGTCGTCGAGATCGCCGAGTTCGAGCGCAATCCGCCCTGCGAGCAGGTAGTGCGCCCCGATCCGGCTCGTGGCGTGATCCTCATCCTGGAGGAGGGGGGCGAGCAATTCCTGCGCGAACGCCGGCTGGCCGCGTTCGTAGAGCTCCTGCGCCAGATCGGCGAGTCGCGTCGGGTCATCGCGGTGGAGGCGCGTGGCCCGCGCCACGATCTCGCGCACCTCGGCCGAGTCTGCGACCGTCGTGGCGGTGAGGATCACGTAGCGATCGAAGGCGTCGGTGAACCCCGCCTCGCCGGTGCGCGCGGCCAGTTCGTTCGCGCGGAGCAGGGTCTCGCGCGCGCCGCTCAGGTCCCCGCTGTCTTCCTGGATCCGGGCGACCGCGAGGAGTGCTGCAGGATCGTCCCGGTAGCGGCGCTCGATCGTGCGGGCGAGATGTCCTGCGAGCGTGGCGTCACCGCGGGCGATCGCCTTCTCCAGCAGGGCACGCGTCGTGGTCGCGTCTTCCTGGCCCGCCAGCAGCAGGTCGTAGACGAGGTCTTCCGAACCCTGTGCGAGCTGACGGCGGGCCTCACGCAGGTCGAGCAGCGCTTCGAGGTTGCCGGGGTGGTAAGTGAGGATCGCTTCGGCGGCACGGCGCGCGCTCTCAGGGTCCCCGAGCGCGAAGGCGGCACGGACCTGCAGCTGCCGAGGCCATCGCGCCCAGTTGTATCGGTCAGCGGCACGCCGCGCGCAGGCGGCGGCGATCCGAGGATGGCCCGCGCGCAGCGCCTCTTCGGCGACCGGCAGCAGCAGCACGTCCGGGATGTCGAGCGGAACCTCGATGCCGAGTTCGAGGCAGCGTCCGACCTGCATCGCAGGTCCACGTCCGGACTTGTCGAACTGGCCGGCCATCGACCGCGCTTCGAGCTTCAGGTACTCCTCGTCGTGGTCGGCGACGCGGCGTGCGCTCCGGAGTTCGAGGAGGGCCCCCTCGGGGTCGTCCTGCTCGATGCGGAACCGCGTCTGCTCCAGGGTCGGGCGCGGGTCCTGCGGGTCGAGCCGTGCCAGCGTCTGGTAGGCGTAGGTGAAGAAGTCGACTCCGAAGTTGCGCTCGGTGGCGATGCGCAGCCGGATGTTCATCACTTCGATCCGGCGCTGGACGACTTCGGGGCTCTGCGGGAGCCGCGACAGCGCCTCGTTGTACGCCGCGAGGTCCCGCATCGCGTCGAGGTCACGATCCTCCTGCTCCGCGAGCGTCGCCCGGCACCAGAGCAGGTCCGGCATCAGGGAGATCCGTCCGTCGGCTTCGATCTCCTCGGCTTCCGCGACCCGTGCACGGAGCGCCTCGGTTTCGCCGAGCGCGGCCAGTGAGCGAGCCTCGGCCAGGAGCAGTCGCGCCAACGTCGCATCGAGGCGTCCCGCGTCCAGGCGCTCGCGCCACGCTCCTGGCGGCAGGAAACGAGCGCTGACTTCCGCGGCGGCGCGATGCCGGCCGTGCTGCAGGTGCAGCTCGGCGAGGTGTGCCGCGGCCGCCGTCACGTAGACGTGATCGAAGCGCTCGAGGTAGATCTCGGCGAGCCACTGCAGGTCGTCGAACCGTCCTGCTTGGCGCATCGCGTAGGCCACGCCCGTGTAGGCGCCGACCGGCAATCCCTCGTTCTCCAGGGAACGCGAGAAGTAGTCGATCGCCTGCGAGACCATCGTGCGGATCTCCTGGAGTTCATTCTCCAGGCGCCCGCTGGCCGCGATCTCGGGACGGACGGTTCGCAGGAGCTCGCTGAAGCGCTCGATCGCGAGGTTGGCAACCGGGTCCCGCGAGCTGCGGTAGACCCACGTCCGGATCGACTCGAAGGCCTGCTCGGCGCTGATCGGGTCGAACTGTGCGCCGACTTCGACGAGAAGCTCACGCAGCCGCGACTGGTAGATCGACTGGGAGGCTTCGCCGGCCAGTTCGAGCATCGCCGAGTCGGTGGGCTGAGACTCGAGGAAGGACTGTGCGAGCTCGAGGGCCTGCTCGGGTTCGCCGCTGACGATGGTCCAACGGACCTGGTTCCTCACGAGGTCGAGGTCGTCGGGGAGGAACTCGCGCAGCCGCCGGATATCGCGGATCGCGGGCGCGTAGTTGCCGACCGCGAGGAACGAATCGACACGGAGCCGCAGCATCTCGATGCGGAGGTCGCGCGGACTCTCGTCGCCGAGGCTGCGCTCGGCGATGTCGAGCAGCCGGATGGTCGCGAGGTGGTTGCCGCGCTCTGCTTCCTCGCGCGCGGCCGCCACGTGGGACTCGGGACCGGACAGGCCGAGCAGCGCGTAGCCGAGCGTCGCGGCGAGGACCAGCAGGACGAGTCCGAGGAAGACGGTCAGGGTGCGGCGGAACATCGACGGCTTGGGATTCTAGTCCTTGGGGCGGGGCGTCCGCGCGGTCTGCGTCAGGAGGTTGGGAGGATCAGGAGATGCCCAAGCGACGCATCTTGTTGAAGAGCGTGCTCCGGTTGATGCCGAGGGACTCGGCGGTGCGCTGTCGGTTGCCTTCGAAGTGATCGAGCGCACGTTGGATCAGCGTGCGCTCCGGCCCTTCCAGGGCCTGCTTCAGTGGCAGCAGGTGGGCGTCGTTCGTCAGCATCGACATCGGCGACTGCTCGTCACCGGGGTGGACGGGCCCGTCCAGGTCGGGAGGCAGGTCAGATGATCCGATTTCGTCGTGCTCACACAGGACGACCGCGCGCTCGACCACGTTCTCGAGCTGGCGGACGTTCCCCGGCCAGCGTGCGCGTTCCAGCGCGGCCATGGCCTCAGGACGGAATCCTCGGATCGGCCGCCTCGTCTCCGCGACGAACCGCCTCAGGAAATGCTCCGCCAGCAGTCCCACATCGCCGGGCCGCGCGCGCAGCGGCGGGACTTCGACGGCGATCACATGGATGCGGTAGTAGAGGTCCTCGCGGAAACGTCCTTCGCGCACTTCGGCGGCCAGATCGAGATTGGTCGCGAGAACGACGCGGACATCGACCGGAATCGTGCGCGACTCGCCGACGCGCTCGACGACCCGATCCTGGAGGACGCGCAGCAGCTTGACCTGGAGGCTCGGCGAAGACGTGCCGATCTCGTCGAGGAAGATCGTGCCGCCGCTGGCTTCCTCGAACTTGCCGGGCCGGTCGCGGACGGCGCCGGTGAATGCGCCGCGGACGTGGCCGAAGAGCTCGGATTCCAGGAGGTTCTCCGGCATGGCGCCGCAGTTGACCTCGATGAACGGACCCTGCGCTCGATCCGACGATCGGTGCAGCGCGCGGGCGAGAAGCGTCTTGCCCGTGCCGGACTCGCCGGTGATCAGGACGGTCGAGCGCGTGCCCGCCACAGCCCCGATCGTCTTGAAGATCCGCTGCATGCGCGGGTCGGACGACACGAAGTTGTCGAGTTTGAGGCGGTCGTCGAGCGCGTGTCGGAGCGTGCGGTTCTCACGGACGAGCTGGCCGTTGTCGAGCGTGCGGCGGACGGCGACGCCGATCTGTTCCGTCGTGAACGGCTTCTGCAGGAAGTCCGCAGCCCCATCGCGGAGGGCTACGACCGCATCCTCGACGCTGCCGAAAGCGGCGACGAGCACGACCTGCGTGTCGTGGCCGCGGCGGCGCAGGTCTGACAGGAGCTCGGCCGGTCCCAGGCCGGGAAGGTGCGCGTCGGCGACGACGACGTCGAAGGCCCGGCCCTCCAGCGCGTCGAGGGCTTCGTGTGCGCCGGGGACGGCCAGGACGTCCGCTCCAGGGAGGCGGCAGTCCTCGAGCATCTCGGCAGTCTGGGGATCCGGATCGACGACGAGGATCGACGGCATGCACTCCTCCACGTCCAGAAAACTGGACCCTGTCGATATCGGGCGACGGCGGTCCTCGGGTTGAGGCGTTCGATGCGCCTCCGGACCAGCGGCAGGCGCGTTCAGTCGGTGGAGCGGGGGAGCAACACGTCCAGCAGGACCGTTCCGTCGGGACGCCGTCTGGCGGTCGCGGCTCCACCGTGTGCGTGGACGACCGTCTGCGTCAGGAACAGGCTCAGACCGTGTGGCGTCCCGCGCAGGACACGCTGGAGGCTGTAGGGATCGAACGCCCTCGGCAGCTGCCAGTCGCCCAGCCGTAGGCCCCGCGCTTCGATCCGGACGCGGGCGGCCTCGCCGGGCGTGGCGACCAGGATCGATACGTCTTCGGCCACGGCCGTCAGCGCGGCCGCCACGCCGCAGAACGCGGCGAGTGCCGACTCGAGCAGGCTCGGATCACCGTCCACCACGACCCGGTCCACGTCCGGCGGAACGAAGACCCGGACATCGCGCGCCGGTGCCTCCGCGCGCGCCACTCCGTGCCCGACGAGCGGCAGCAGGTCGACCGGCTCCGTTGGATCCCGGAGCTGGCGGGCCCGACCGATCGTTCGGATCCGGTCCATCGTCGCGCCGATCCGCTCGAGTCCACGGCGGGCGGCTTCGAGCTGTTCCAGTGCCTCCACGTCCCGGTCGGGATCGAGCAGGGCCTCGAGGAGCTGGAGGTGGCCGACCGTGAACAGCAGTGGATTGTTGATCTCGTCCGAGATGCCCTTCGACAGGTCGAGGAACGCCTCCGGGTCCGGGCGTCCGTGGCCCGCGTCGGAGTGTCCGAGTGCTGCAGCCACCGCGCGGCGGTCGAACGGGCGCGTCAGGACCTGGGCGCGGAGCCGCTCGGCGAGGGCCGAGAGCTCGAACTCCCGCTCCCTCGGTCCGAGCAGGACGAGCCGGAGGCTCGGCAGGGCGAGGCGGAGCACGCGCAGCGCGCCGACCTCCTCCGGGTCGTCCAGGGAGCCGTCGTGGAACAGCGTCTCCGGTGGATCGTCGAGGGTCTGTTCGAGTGCGTCGAACAGGCTGGGCGCGGCGTCGACGACCGGGCGCTCGGGCCGGGCCTCGAGCAGCCGTGCCAGGTCGCCCGCGGGGTCGCGGATGACGACGATTCTGGCACGTGCGGTCATGGGGTCGGCGAGTGCGGGAGAGCTACGATGCCATCGTAGATCGGGGTGAGGCGGATCGGAACCGGTTCCCGGACAAGGGACGACGGGTGGGATGCCGATAGGTCCTCCACATGGAAGCTGGCGGCATGGATCGGACGGGTGGGGCTCTGGCACCGGGGCCCCAGCTCGTGGTCTTGGCAGGGGCCTCTGCTCCGCGCGCCGAGCCGGTGTCGGAGCGCTGCCTGACGCGCCGTGAGTGGAAGGTGGTCGCGCAGACGGGGGACGTCCTGGGGTTGCCGGTGACGACGTGGCGGACCGCCGCAGTCGCCGCTGTCCCCGCGCCGATCCGCCACATCCGGCGCCGACGCAGGCCGCTCGCGCTGCGCCGGCGGATCTGGTTCGGCGTGGCCGCGCTGTGCCTCTTCACGCTCGGAACGCTGCCGTGATGCCTTCGGCGAGCATTCCAGCCGAGCTCGGTCCACCGTACGCCTCGACCCGGTCGACCGTCCCGGCCATGCTGCGCGTTCCGTTGCTCCGCTGATGACCCGGTCCGACGCACCCCAACCGAGCCGCACCCAGACTGCTGCCACCGCGCCGCGGGTCAGCGTCGTCGTGCCGCTCTTCAACGAGGTGCAGAACCTGCTGCGACTCCACGAGTCGCTGTCCTACGCACTCGGCTCGGCGGCGGCGCGCCTCGGCAGCTACGAGATCCTGTTCGTCGACGATGGCAGCGACGACGGCACGCGGGACCTGCTGCGTCGGCTCGCGGCCGACGACCCGCACGTCCGCGCCGTGCTGTTCCGGAAGAACTGCGGCCAGACGGCCGCGATGTCGGCCGGATTCGAGATGGCGCAGGGCGAGATCGTCGTGTCGATGGACGGGGACCTGCAGAACGATCCGAGCGACATCCCACGTCTCGTCGAACGCCTCGAGGATGGTTTCGACATCG
This sequence comes from Planctomycetota bacterium, assembly GCA_041164325.1. Taxonomy (GTDB): domain Bacteria; phylum Planctomycetota; class UBA1135; order UBA1135; family UBA2386; genus JAQCBR01. The sequence continues at coordinate 14,831 of JBEAPQ010000121.1, forward strand.
TCTGCGGCTGGCGCCGGCACCGGCAGGACAGCTTCGCGACGCGTCTGCTGCCCTCGATGATCGCCAACCAGCTGATCCGTTGGGCGACCGGCGTGCCGATCCACGACACCGGCTGCTCCCTCAAGGCCTACCGCGCCTGGGTCGTCCGGAACCTGCACCTCTACTCCGACATGCACCGGTTCATCGCGGCGCTCGGTGCCGGGCTGGGCGCGCGGATCACGGAGTTGCCCGTGCGCCACCATCCGCGGATCTACGGTCAGTCCAAGTATGGACTGGGCCGGATCTTCCGCGTCGTCATCGACCTCGTCGTCATCAAGATGCTGATCCAGTTCGCGGCGCACCCGATCCGATGGTTCGGGATGTTGGCCGCGCCGCTGTTCTTCATCTTCGTCGCGCTGCTCGGGGTCGGCTTCCTGAAGTTCGAAGAGGGGCAGCTCGGTCTGCTCTGGAACTACAACAACTTCTACGTGGCGGGAGCCGCGGTGGCTGCGTTGTTCGGATTCAACGTCTTCCTGCTCGGCTTCCTCGCCGAGCTCCAGCTCAAGGCCTCGCGGTTCTTCCGACGGCGTGTCGCGATCACCGCGACGGAGGCGGCAAGCTGATGACCACGCAGACGCACGCCGAATTCGTTTCGGTCGTCATTCCGATCAACAACCCGTCGGTCGACGTCGGGCGGCTGGTGCAGGGCTACAGCGAGCCCCTGCGTTCGGCCGGCTATCCGTTCGAGCTGATCTTCGTGCTCGATGGTGTCCACGGGCGGATCGTCGAAGACCTCGAAGAGCTCCGGCAGGAGCACCCGGTCAAGACGGTGCGCCTCCAGGGGGACGGGTTGGGCGAGTCGATCGCCCTGTCGGCCGGCGTGGCGCGTGCGCGCGGCGCGTTCATCCTGAACGTGCCCCAGTACCTCCAGGTCGAGCCCGATGACCTGATCAAGATCGTCCAGGCCTTGGAGACGGGCGCGGACTTCGTCGCGACGTGGCGCCATCCGCGCGTCGATCCCTGGCTCAACCGCGTCCAGTCGACCGTGTTCAACTGGGTGCTGCGGGCCGTGATGGGCATCCGCTTCCACGACCTGAACTCGGGCGTGCGCGGCATGCGCCGCCAGGTGCTGGAAGAGGTCAGCGTCTACGGCGAGATGTTCCGGTTCCTGCCGGTTCTCGCGCAGCGCCAGGGTTTCAACGTCGTCGAGGTCAAGGTCCGGCACCGCGAGGAGCAGGGGACGCTGCCGTTCTACGGCATCGGCGTCTACGTCCGCCGGGTGCTCGACATCCTCGCGATCAGCTTCCTGACGCGGTTCACGCAGAAGCCGCTGCGCTTCTTCGGGATTCTCGGGATCATCGCCATCCTGATCGGGATCGCGGTCAGCTTGAACCCGCTCTACGAGCGTGTGATCCAGGATGTGAGCATCGCCGACCGACCGATCTTCGTGCTCGGCGTGATCCTCGTCGCCTTCGGTGTCCAGCTGATCGGGTTCGGTCTCGTCGGTGAGATCATCATCTTCACGCAGGCCAGCCAGATGCGTGACTATCGCGTCGACGAGGTCGTGCAGGTCGAAGGGCCGCGTCCACACGGCGGGAGTGGCGATGTGGTCGATGCAGCCATCGGGCCCGCAGCTGACTCGGAGCCCGCCGCCACGCTGCGCGTGCGTGAGCTGCTGCCTGGTGAAGACGCGCGGTGGGATGCGTTCGTCCACGGTCACCCGCAGGGGTCCTTCTTCCACCTCTCGGGCTGGCGCCGTGCGGTCGAGGAGACGTTCAGGCACGAGGCCCACTACTTCGTCTGCGAGCAGGGTCGGACGTGGCGCGGCGTGCTGCCCGTCTTCCACATCAAGAGCCCGTTCCTCGGCAAGCAGATGATCTCGCTCCCGTACGGCGTCTACGGCGGCGTGCTCGCGGGCGAAGAAGAGGTCCAGCAGGCGCTGATCGATGCGGCGTGCCAGCAGGGTCGGCGACTCGCGGCCGGCTACCTGGAACTCCGTCACCTCGACAAGCGACCGGGTGACCGGGTGGCATTCGATCTCTACGTGACGTTCCGCAAGGAGCTGCCGGCGACCGCGGACGAGGTCCTGCCGAGCATTCCGAAGAAGGCGCGCGCCGAAGTGCGACGCGCGCGGGATCGGTTCTCGATGACGTTCGAGGAGCTCGACGACGTGTCCGTGTTCTTCGAGCTGTTCTCGGAAGAGAAGCGGCGGCTGGGCACGCCGTCCCTGCCGCAGTCGTGGTTCGAGAACCTGCGTGAGGAGTTCGGCAAGTCGGTGGTGCTCCACGTCGTGCGGGACGCGGACCGGCGACCGATGTGTGCCGTGATGAGCTTCCTCTACAAGGATGCGGTCTACGCCTACTACTCCGGTTCGAGCAGTGAGTCCCGCGGCAAGGGCGTCGCGGACTTCGTCTACTGCAAGATCATGGAGTGGGCGATCGAGCGCGGCTTCCGCGTCTTTGACTTCGGCCGCAGCCGCCGCGACACGGGGGCGGCGAAGTTCAAGCAGAACATGGGGTTCGAGCCGGAGTCGCTGAACTACGACTTCACGCTGCTCCGAGCCGGAGCGAAGCTTCCGGAGTTCCATCCGAGCAACCCGAAGCTCGAGACGCCCCGGCGGCTCTGGTCGAAGCTTCCCAAGGGCGTCGCGAACCGCATCGGTGCGCGCCTCTCGCGCTACCTGCCGTAGCCGGCGCGCCCTTCGGCGTGGTCAGCCGCTGCGCCGGGGATCGGGTCGCGGCTCGAGGCGGGGAATCTGGTCTTCGGGGATGGTCGCGTCGACACGCATCCCCGACAGGTCGACGACGAGCCCGCCACAGCGGACCTTGGACCAGATCTTGGCCCCCGTGATCACGTCGTCGGTCGAGCATGGGCACTTGGTCCCGAGCTCCGTCCAGTCGGCGTCGTCGACGTCGCGGTGCCAAGTGGTCAGCCGGTCGCCGATGCGCGTCAGCCTGAGCGCTCCCGACCGTCCGGGGACCGCGTGCCGTCCGGTCAGCTCGCCCTCGAGCCCGGCGGCGGCGGACACCTCGCCGACCCGGTCCGCCGTGGACATCAGCTGGGCGTAGTAGCGGGCCGTCGAGGGTTCGTTCTGGACGAACAGGCCGAGGCACGCCGAGTCGGGGCCGGGTTCCCAGGTCCGGACGTCGTAGTCGACCTGGATCGTGAAGTCGCCCCGCAGCCGCGTCGGCAGGTAGAAGCCCGAAGACGTGATGGCGCCCAAGGACCCTGGCGCGAACGCGATCCGCATCGCGGGTGCGCCCTCGACGGGTTCGATGTCGACCTCGGCGAGCTTCGGGTGCCGGTAGCGGGCGATGCCCCGATCCGCGAGGCGTGGATCGTTGTCCGGGAACACGAACGGCACGCCTCCGCTGAGATACGAGTTGTGCTCGATCAGGAGCGTCCGGATGCGCGCGACTGCGCCCTTGAGGGCTGCGTCGATCCGCGCGTGCTCGGTGGCTCCGGTCCCCGCGGCGAACGCTGGTTCGGCGTCTGCTCCGACGCCGAGTGCCTGGAGCTCCAGCTGGAAGTGGTGGGCGATCAGCGGGGCTTCCGCATTCTCCTGGCCATCGAAGCGGAGGCTCGGCAGCGCGGGAGGTCCCTCGAGCCGCGCGCGGATGTCGTGTTCGCGGCAGGCTGCAGCGAAACATGCGCGCAGTGCCTCCCCGCGCGTGGCCAGCTCTTCGGCGACAGGGTGGTTGCGGACTTCGGCAAGGGTCGCGAGCGCGACTTCGAGGGTCACGGCCGAGACCGACTGGGGCGGTGCGGAGACGAGCGCTGGGTCCGTCGCCGCAACGGCGCCGAAGGGTTGGCCAGCGGTCCAGGACTCGCCGATCAGGATCGCGTCCGGCGGAGGGCTCAGAGCGTCGCTGCACAGCGCGTCCGAGAGTCGGCCTGCCGTCCGCGTCTCGTCGGCGATGACGATGGCGCCCGCGCGGCGTGCGGCTTCGGCGAGCCGGCTCCAGGTGGGGGCATCCGTACGCGGCTCGACCACCACGCAAGCCGGTGCGTCCGTCGAGCACGCCGCGAGCACCTCGTCGGGGGTTCGTGGAGGTCCGAAGGCGGCTGCGACGCGGCTCGGGCTGGCGACGAGGACGGCGGCTCGTCCGGTCCGCGTCCGCGCCGCGTCGACCAGGGCTGCCAGGGCGCTGTCCGCACTCGGCCAGAGGCTCCAGGTGCGCCCGTCCCCACCGAAGGCTCGGAGCTCCGCGAGGCATCGGACGGACGGGTCGTCGCGGTCGGCGACGAGTCGAGCTTCCAGGCGGTCCAGTCGCCCCGCATGTCCGACGCTCAGGAGGGGTGCCGTCGACGCGAGCTCCGCAGCCTCGGTCGAAGGCTCCGGACGCCCGGCGTCGTGGTGTCGGGCCAGCAGTTCGAGCAGCTCGTCGAGGGCGCGCGGCATGGCGGGAGACTACCCGCGGGCCGAGATGTGCGGAACGTCTCGGGATCGCACCCATCGATTCTTGGTGGAGCCCGTGCGTGCGGTTCGCGCGCGGCGTCCTATCGTCGCGGGCATGACCCAGCCTCGAGATGGTGCCGCGCGCCTCACGCGTGGCCTGGTCGGTTTCTACGTGGCGTGCACCGTGTTCGGGGTCGCGATCACGATCACCGCGGTGGCGTGGATCGTGTTCCCCACCGTGCCCGGCGCGGCTGGGATCGGTTGGTTCGGCGTGGCGCTGTGCGTGCTTGCCGCCGCGGCGACGTGGCACTACCTCGGCGTCACGCGGAGGGAGAGGTAGCGAGGATCGCCGCGGCCGCGGCCGCGAGATCGGCCACTTCGAGATCGGGCCGGAAGCCCGCGGTCTCCAGGGCCGCGCGCTGCGCTGCGATCGGTTTGCCGGAGCGGACCAGGATGGTCCGCAGCGGGAGATCGCGCCCGACGAGCACGTCCCGTGCGCTGTCGCCGATCATCCAGGAGCGCGTCAGGTCCAGATCGAGATGCGCCGCGGCGTCGCGCACGAGGCCGTCCGCAGGCTTGCGGCACGTGCACCCGCGGACGTAGCGGAGCTCCTGGCCCGTATCGGGATGGTGGGGGCAGTGGAACCAGGCGTCGACCTGGCGGTCCAGGAGGTCGTCGAGTCGTGCGTGGATCCGCGCGAGCATCGGCTCGTCGAGGTAGCCCCGCGCGACGCCGGACTGGTTGGTCACGACGACGATGCGGTATCCAGCTCCGCGCAAGCTCCGGATGGCCTCCCGTGCACCAGGGAGGAGCTCGACTTCGTCCGGGTGGCGGACGAAGTCCTTCTCGACGTTGACCGTCCCGTCCCGGTCGAGGAAGACCGCCCTTCGACTCAACGGTTCGGGCCCGGAGACTCGGTCTTCGGGGACTCACCCTCGGGGTAGAGGGTCACGTGGAACTCGTGGGGGACGTAGCGCCACTTCACGGCGAACGGCGTGATGAAGTCGCCGAGCGTCCAGAACAGCGGGAACGGCCACATCCGGAAGTCGGTGCCGTCCTCCCATTTGGACGTGTAGGCGTGCGTGTGGTGGATGACTTCGCGGTCCTCCGGGTCGTAGCCGACCTTCTGGAGCGTGATCCGGTGGTCATCTCCGAGGAAGCCGTCGAGCTCGACCATGCTGGGCGTCGTCAGCCCGGTGTCCTGTCCGTCCACCAGGATCAGTGCGCCGGCCGGGGTCGAGGTGACGAGGACGCGGGCGTCGCCCTCGGTGTAGGTGCAGGCCGGGATGCCGAGGAGCCCCAACAGGATGATTGCGGTCGAGCGACGCATCGGTCCTGATGCTATCGGCAGATTCGCTGGACAGGACAAGCCGACCTCGCGTTCGGACCGGGCTTTCCGGGCCGGGTCGGTGCGCCAGGCCGGACCTGGGCCGTTGCCATCGCCTGGGTCGGTTCCTACGATCCCGGCGGATCAGCACGGCGGCACCTGGTCCGTGCCGTCGTGGATTTTTCTGGGAGGCTCCATGTCGATCGCTCTGCGACCGCGTTCTGCGGTCATCGTCCTGTCGGCGGCACTCGCCGCATTCCCCGTCCTCCTTCCCGCCCAGGAGGTGGGGGCGGGTGCGATCGGCGAGGCCGCCGAGCCCGCAGCAGGCACGCAGGATCCGGTCGTCGTCGAGGCCGCGGCTCCGAAGGCGCCCGAGGCCTATGGTCGCGTCGAGCGCGCGGACACGGAGCTCCGCTGCTTCCCGACGTCCTACTCGCCGCTCTACGAGGAGAAGCTCGGGGAAGGCGACGTGGTGGTCCCGACCGGGGAGGAGCGCAACGGATACCGCGCCGTGCGTCTGCCGATGGGCGTCCGCGGCTTCGTCCACGGGCGCTTCGCGAAGATCGGTGACGATGGGATGGTGCGCACCGAGGGTGCGCGCGTGGCGTTCCGCTACCGGCCGACGTCGGCCGAGGCGCCGGTCCGACTCGTCGAGGAGGGCACCGCCTTCGTGCTGGTTGGCATCGAGGGCGACTGGTTCGAGGTGCGCTTTCCGGAGCAGCACGCCTGGGTCCCTGCGGATGCGCTCGTCGTGTTCCCCGCCGACGAGGCCGTGCCGACGCTGGTGGCCGCTTGGGAAGGTGCTGTAGCACGCCAGAAGTCCGAAGCCGAGGCGGCGCTCGCCGCGCGGAAGGCCGCGCAGGCCGAGGCCGCGCGTCTGGAAGCCCTCGGCGCAGACGTTCAGGCCCTCGTGGCGCGCTTCCGCAGCGAGTACGCGAAGCCGGAAGCCGATCAGGATGTTGCGCCCGTTCGCGATGCCTGCGTCGCTCTGATCGGCCAGGCGCCGGAGGGATCGAAGGTCCGCGGGGACGCCGAGCGTCTCCTCGCGGAGATCGAACGGCAGGCGCAGGCGATCGCGATGCTGCAGATCGTCGAGGCGGAGCCGCCGAAGCCGGAGGCTGATCCACTGCCGGAGCGCGTCGAAGTCGACCCGCTCGGTGAGTTCGTCACCGGCTGGGTCCGTGTGCGTGGCGGCGTCTTCTCCCCGCGCACGGCGCACCTCGAGAAGGGGGGCGAAGTCCTGCTCGACCTGGAGTGCACGACCGGCCGCTACGACCTGTCGTTGTTCGACGGCATGGAGGTCGGCGTCCGCGGGCCTGCAAACCGTCCTGCGTCCGATCGTCTCCGAAGCCTCGACGTCCAGCGTCTCGAGGTGCTGTCGCTGCCGCGCCGGTGACGTCCGCGCGCTGACGGCGCCTGCCGTGCACCGGACCGCACGCGTGGTCGCGGTCGACGTCCGGGTCCGCCTGGAGGCCTTGTCGTGCCCGCTCGGCGACGGCTGCGTTGGCCGCGAGGCGCCCGTGCCCTCCGGCGTTCGGAGCCCGTCTCGGCGTCGTCGCGCGCCCGAGCAGCGTGCCTCGGATCGGGTTGCAACGGGCCTGCGGCGCGGTCCGGATCCTGGACTCGGCGGGGCCGTTGTGATGGGGCGTTCCCGCGGATGGCCGTGGCCTCGGCGGAGGGGCCGGACGGGGGCTCCAAAGCACGGGTACATTCTCCCGACGGTTTGCTTGGGGTTGTCCGCGGGCCGCTCCGTCCAAGTCCCGTCGAGGAGTGCCTGTCATCCGACTCATCCGCCAGACTCTGATGCTGCTGTCCGTGACGCTCGGCGTCACGCTGGCAGGCGTGTCGGCGCAGGCGCCGGCACCGGGTGCGGAGGTCAGCCCCGGGCGATCCGAGGATGCGGCGGCGCTGGTCGCGCGCGCCGAGGACCAGCTCCGGCGGGAAGACCCGCTCGGTGCGCGGGCCTCCTTCCTCGCTCTGCGGGCCTTGGAGCCGGATGGAATCGCGGCCCTGGTGGGCCTGGGGCGCGTCGAACTGCTGCTCGGGCGTCCGGAAGTGGCGCTCGGATACGCCGATCGCGCCCTGGATCTGGACGAGGCGAGCGACGCGGCGACTGCGCTTCGCATCCGCGCGCTGATCCGGGCACGGCGCTTCCAGGACGCTGTCACCTACTCGGCCCGTGCGGTGGACCAGCCGCGCAACGGCGTCGAGGTGCTCGCCGCGCACGCGTCGGCTCTCTTCCGCACGCAGCAGAACGACGAGGCGCGGATCTGCTACGAACAGGTCGTCGCTCGGGAGCCGCTGCATGCGGAAGCGCATCTCCGGCTCGGGTCCGGGTTGCTGCCGCCGTCGGCTGCCGTGGTTTCGCCCGCGCTGGCGCGCGCGATCCGGACGCTGCGCGCCGGACAGCTCACTGCGGCTCGGGGAGAGCTGCTCGACGTCCTCCGCAGCGAGCCGGGTCATCCGATTGCGCACCGGCTGCTGGGCGAGACGCTGTATCGACTGCGCGCCGAAGACTGCTTCGCGGCGACGCACGTGAGTTTCCAGGCGGTTCGCACGCATTCCCGGGGACCTGATCCCGACCGCGCGCTCGTGGCGGCCTTCGTTCCGGGTTTCGAGGCCCTCTCGCCCCATCGGGCCGAGGCGGTCCTCCACGCGCTGGGGCTCTTCGGGTCGCGGTTGGCGGCCCTGGTGCGGAAGGGGGGCAGCCACGAACTCCTGTCCGAAGACGTGCGGACGACCGACAGCCCGGCGCGCGCGGCGCTGCGCGGTCGGCGGACGTTCGACGGGCGCGTCTGGGACGACGTGCGCGGCATCGGCGGTCTGCGCGCCGCGACGGGGATCGAAGCCCTGGACGAAGCGGCGACGTTCGGGTTCGACACGCTGGCACACGAAGTCGCGCACCAGGTCCATCTGCATGGTTTCGAGCGACGTTCGATCGGCGTGCGGATCCGGGAGGCGTTCGATCGTGCGGTCGCGGAGGGGCGCTGCCTCGACTACTACGCCGCGTCCAACTACGCCGAGTACTTCGGGCAGGGTGTCGAAGCGTTCCACTGCCTCGTCAAGCGCCCGTCCACCGAAGCCACCCACGGTCACACTCGTTTCGAACTGCTCCGCGTCGACCCTGCGCTGCACGACCTGATCGCGGAGCTCGTCGACTTCGACCCGCTCGCACGAGGTCGAACGGGGCGCGAGGAGCTGCTGACGGCGTGCGTCGAGGCGTCGCTCGCCGTGGGCCGGGTCGAGGATGCGCTGGCGGCCGTCGGCCTGCTCGAGGTGGGACCGGCCCGCTCCGCCCTGGAGCGCCGGACGGCGAGCGTCGCGCGCCTGCTCGAACTGGACTAGGAGGCTCCGCCCGGCCCGACGGCGGTCGGTCCTCGGATGCGCCCCGTGTCGCGCTGGGTGGCCGGCGCCTAGCATGGCGCGCGATGATTCCGATCCCGCCCCTCCGTTCGGTGCTGGTCCTCACGGTTGGATCTGCGCTCGTTCTTGCTTCTGCGGCTCACGCGCAGGGGCGACGGCTCACGCCCGAGATGCTCTGGGAAATGGGGCGTGTGTCCGATCTCCAGGTCTCGCCGGACGGTCGATTCGTTCTCTACCACCTGCGTCGCTACGAGCTCGCGGACAACCGCGGGCGCACCGAGCTGCGTCGGCTCGACCGGCAGACCGGGGAGGACGCCCTGCTCCTCGACGGACGTTCGGCCTCGAACGCACGCTGGTCCCCCGATGGAGCCCGGCTCGCATTCGTGGCGCCCTCCTCGGGTGGGGACCACGAGGGGACGCCGCAGATCTGGGTGGGGAGCCGCGAAGGAACGGATGTGGCCTGTGTGACCGACCATCCTGGAGGGGTGTCGAACGTGTCCTGGTCGCCCGACGGAGCGATGTTCTCGTTCACGGCGGCGGTGCGACTCGAGCCGACGTTGGCCGAGCAGCACCCGGATCTGCCGCTGGCGGAAGCCCGCATCTACGACGACCTGATGGTGCGGCACTGGGACAGCTGGAAGGACGGAACCTACAGCCACCTGTTCGTGGTTCCGGCGGACGGCTCGGCGCCCGCGCGGGACCTGATGGCGGGTCTCCGGGTCGATACGCCGCTCGCGCCGTTCGGTGGGGGTGAGCAGATCGCTTGGGCGCCCGACGCGACCGGTCTCGTCTACACGGCCAAGGTCGCAGACGCGCCGGAGTTCTCGACCAACAGCGACCTGTTCTGGGTCGCGCTCGAAGGGGGCGGACACCGGAACCTGACTCGCGGGTTTGGCGGCTACGACGTCGAGCCGCGTTTCGCTCCGGACGGGAAGTGGCTCGCCTGGGCGAGCATGGAGCGAAACGGCTACGAGTCGGACCAGAACCGTCTGTTCGTCCGTGCGTGGCCGCCCGGACCGGACCCGGTGCGCGTGGATCAGTGGGATGGCACCGTGGCGAGCTTCTGTTGGCGTCCCGACTCTTCGGGCTTCCTGGTCGAGGCGGACTGGAGGGGCACACACCAGGTGTTCCGGCTCGATCGCGACGGTGACGGGATACCTGCCCCCGTGACCGAGGGGCGTTGGCACTTCGGGGGCGTCGTGCCGCTTCCGGACGGCGGCGGTTTCGTCGCGCTGCGGCAGCAGACCGAGCGCCCCCACGAGGTCGTCGAGGTGTCGCTGGGCGAGTTGCCGTCCGAGGGCGAGCTGCGCACCGACGTCAACGGCGAGCTGTATGCGGACCTCGCGCTGCCGACGGTCGAGGAACGCTGGTTCGACGCCACCGACGGCGAGCGCATCCACTCCTGGGTGGTGAAGCCGCCGGGCTTCGACCCGAAGCAGCGTTACCCGATGCTCCTCTACTGCCAGGGAGGCCCGCAGTCCCAGGTCGGACAGTGGTTCAGCTACCGGTGGAACTTCCACCTGATGGCTGCGCGCGGCTACGTCGTGTTGGCCGTCAACCGCCGCGGATTGCCTGGATTCGGCACGGTCTGGAACGAGGCGATCAGTCGGGACTGGGGAGGTCAGGCGATGGAGGACCTGCTGGCCGCGACCGACGCCATGGTCGAAGAGCCGTGGATCGACGCCAAGCGCGTGGGCGCGGTGGGCGCGAGCTACGGGGGCTACACGATCTACTGGCTGATGGGGCACGACCAGCCCGACCGGTTCGCGGCGATGGTCGCGCACTGCGGGGTCTTCAACCTCGAGTCGATGTACCTGTCGACCGAAGAGCTGTTCTTCGCGAACTGGGATCTCGGTGGTCCCTACTGGGGCGATGAGCGGACGCGTGCGGACTACGCGCGCTTCTCTCCACACCGGTTCGTGCAGGACTGGGACACGCCGCTGCTCGTGATCCACGGCCAGCAGGACTTCCGCGTGCCGCTCGAACAGGGGCTCCAGGCATTCACCGGTGCCCAGGTCCGTGGCGTGCCGTCTCGCTTCGTCTACTTTCCGGGTGAGAGCCACTGGGTGCTCGGCCCGCAGAACGGCGTGCTCTGGCAGCGGCTGTTCTTCGACTGGCTGGATCGCCACCTCGCGCCTCGAAAGCGGTGAAATTCCGCGGAGCCCCCTCCCTTCGCCGGTCCGCATGAGCCCGGACCGGTGTCTGACTTCACCATGAGCCTTCGCACCACAGCGTTTCTCGTGACCGCCTTCGCCCTTGGGCTCGGTCTCCACTACGGGGTTCCGAGCCTCGAGGCGACACCCCAGGGGCCTGGCCGCGGGATGGGAATGATGGGGCGGTCGGCGGCATCGTCCGACCACTTCACCGAGTCCAGCTCCTGTGCGCTCTGCCACTCGGCGTCGACCAATGCGACGGCGCTCTGGAGTCCGACCGGCGACGACGTGTCGCCGCACGGGACGTGGAAGGCCACGATGATGGCCAACTCGTTCCGTGATCCCTACTGGCGGGCCCAGGTCAGCAAGGAGGTCGCGGCCGCGGCCGACGACTCCAAGAAGGCCGAGATCCAGGCGCTCTGCATCACGTGCCATGGACCGGTCGTGCACCACGAGGCACGTCTTGCCGGCAAGGACTCACCGGGCGTGTTCGCCAGCTACGGCAACGACCTCGCGGAGGACGGTGTCACCTGCACGGTCTGCCACCAGGCCCAGGGCGACACTCTGGGGCAGCCGGAGAGCTTCAGCGGCAACCTCGACATCCGCGCGGGTCGGAAGATCTTCGGCCCCTACGAGAACCCGTCGGCGCGCCCCATGCTGATGCACACCGGCTTCGAGGCGACCCACGGACCGCACATCCGTGACGCCGGTCTCTGCGGCTCTTGCCACACGCTCTACACGCACCACGTGCCCGGAGCCGGCGCCTTCCCCGAGCAGACGCCGTTCCTCGAGTGGCAGAACTCTGCGTTCTCCGAAGCGGGGAGCGAAGACGCGCGCTCCTGTCAGGAGTGCCACATGCCGGAAGTCGGCGAGATGCGGATCGCACGCAACCCCGCCGGGTTCGACTTCAACATCCCGGTCCGGGACGGCTACCGCGCGCACACCTTCGTCGGCGGCAACGCGTTCATGCTCGACCTGCTCCGCCGGAACAGCGATGAGCTCGGCGTGAAGGCGGACGCCGACGCGCTGCGGCGCAACGCGCGCGCGACCCGCCGCCAGCTCGCGCACGAGACGGTCGAACTGTCGGTGGTCGACCCGGAGCAGGGAGACGGCTTCGTCGCGTTCGACGTCCGCGTCCGCAACAAGACGGGCCACAAGTTCCCGACCGGCTATCCGGCTCGGCGCGCCTGGCTGCGCGTGCAGGTGCGCGCGGGACGGACCGTCGTCTTCGACTCCGGAGCCTACGGAGAGGACGGGCGCATCCAGGGCCTGGAAGATGAACGGGCCCAGCCTCACCACGTGATGATCCAGGACCCGGGCCAGGTCCAGATCTACGAGAGCGTGGCTGGTGACGGGGAGGGGCGGGCCACGACCTACCTGACGCGCATGGCGACGCGTTTGAAGGACAACAGGATCCTGCCGCGCGGCTACCGGACCGACGGCCCGTACGCCTCAGACACCGCGCCGACCGGGATCGGCGTGGATGCTGACTTCATCGGGGGTGAGGACCGGACCCGCTACCGCGTGTCGCTCCCCGAGGGCGTCTCCCGTGGAGGTGTCGTCGTGGTCGCCTGGATGCACTACCAGTCCGTGCCGCCCGCTTGGGTCGACCCACTGCGAGACGTGGAGACGGAGGAAGCCGCGCGCTTCGTGCGGATGTACGACGCGGCGGACAAGGAGCCGGAGACCGTGGGCGTGACCGTCCACGTCTTCGAGTGAGCGGCTGCACCGCACTCTGATCCATGGCTCCGTCGCGCGGGTTGTTGGGGCGGATCGGTGGCGTGGAAGCGCTCCGCCGGATCCTCCGTCGTTTCTACGCGCGCATGGCTGCGGACCCGATGGTGGGGTTCTTCTTCGCGGGACGCGACCTCGGCGCGATCGTCGAAGGTCAGCTCGGCTTCCTGCTGTGGGCCTTCGGTGAGGTGCCGCAGCTCCGCGTGCGGCATCCCAAGGACGCACACGGGCAGCTTCCGCCGATCCTGCGCGGCCACTTCGACCGTCGCCTCGTCCTTCTCGAAGAGACCCTCCGTGAGGCAGGGCTCGCCGAGGAGGACGTGCAGGCGTGGATCAAGATCGAGTCTGCGCTGCGTCGCCGGATCCAGGCTCCCAACGAGTCGAAGCCCGGAACGTGAGGTCGGGGCGGCGGTCGGCGTGCCGCGCTGTCAGCGGGCGGGTCGCGGTTTCGATCCCATCCAGGCCACGGCGAGCGCTGCGAGGAACGGCAGGACCCGCTCGTGGATGCCACCCTTCCAGGCGGGGTCCAGGTAGGCCGTGACGCTGTAGCCGGCGCCGACGATCATCGCGACGGTGGTGGCCCGCGCCGACACCGGCCCACGCCAGAGCGTGATGACCAACAGGGGGCCGAACGCTGCCCCGAGCGCGCTCCAGGCGAACAGGACGCTGCCGAAGATCGTGTCGTCTGCGGTGAGCGCCAAGGCGACGGCCAGGACCGAGACGAGGAGGACCACGAGCCGGGAGCGAAGCAGCGTTCCGGCGGCGCTGCGTCCTTTCCAGCCGAGGTCGTGGCTCGCCGCGGATGCAGCCACCAGGAGCTGGCTGTCCGCGGTCGACATGATGGCGGACAGGACGGCTGCGACCATCACGCCCGACACGACCGCCGGAAACAGCTGGTCCGCCAGCGTGAAGAACGCCTGCTCGGCATCGGCGATGGCCGACGCATGCAGGACGCGTCCGCAGAGACCCAGCACGATCATCCCGGCGTAGACGGCGACGGCCCAGCACATCGCGTAGACGCGGGCGCGCCGCAGTTCGGCTTCGCCGCGGACCGCCATGAATCGGTTCACGACGTGGGGTTGCCCGGGATACCCGAGTCCGATTCCGAACAGCGCGAGCACGGCGAGGGCGCCGGTTCCGGGGTCAGCACCGCCGAGCAGGTCGCCGAAGCCGGGGACGTCCACGGCGGCGATTCCCTGGCCGAGCGCAGAGAACCCGCCGACCGCAGTCAAGGCGGCGACGGGCAGCGCGATCGCCGTGCCGGCCATCCAGAGACCCTGGAGCGTGTCGGTCAGGCTGACCGCCCAGAACCCGCCGAGAACCGTGTAGATGACGACGATCGCACTGCCGATCAGCACCGAGGCGACGGGGTCGAGCCCGAAGGTCGTCTGGAAGCTCTTGCCAGCCCCCTGGAACTGCGAGGCGACGTAGGTCGTCAGGCAGAAGATGAGGATCGCGGACGCGACGATCCTCGGAACTCCGAAGCCCGGACCGCGGGCTGGGCCAGCGAGGAGATCCGTGACCGTGCAGGCGTCCGCGTCGGCGGACGCACGGCGGAGCCGAGGGCCGACCAGGAACCAGTTGATCGCGAAGCCGCCGACGCAGGCCGGGAACAGCCAGACCGCCGACAGCCCCTTCCGGTAGGCGTAGCCCGAGACACCGAGCAGGGTCCAGACCGAGGAAGAGCTCGCCGACGCCGAGATCGCCGTGACCAGCGGCCCCAGTCGACGGCCGCCGAGCAGGAAGTCCGACTCGTCGCGGGTCCGCCGCTCGGCGATCAGACCGATCGCCAGCAGCACGACCTTGTAGGCCACCAGCGTGACCAGGATGACGGTGGTGCGGTCCATCGGCTGTCCGCGGAGGATACCGGCCCCGCAGCGGGTGGGCGCGCCTCCGTTCGGCTGCCTCTGATGATCCTTGCAGCGGGCTCCGGGCCGCCGCTAGAGTCGCTCCATGGAAAAGCTGGTCGGCGAGGGCCTGACCTACGATGACGTTCTGTTGGTCCCGCAGTACTCCGAAGTGCTGCCTCGGGACGCCTCGACGAGCACCGAGTTCTGCCGTGGCGTGGAACTCCAGGTGCCGATTGCCTCGTCCGCGATGGACACGGTCACCGAGTCCCGGATGGCCGTTGCACTCGCCCAGGAAGGCGGCATCGGGATCATCCACAAGAACCTGCCGGTCGACCGGCAGTGCACCGAGGTGGACACGGTCAAGCGGACCGCGAACGGCGTGATCCTGGACCCCGTGACGCTGGGTCCGGACGCGACGGTGGGCGAAGCCAAGGACCTGATGCGCAAGCACACGTGCTCGGGGATGCCGATCGTCGACGGATCGGCGAAGGTCCTGGGCATCCTGACGAACCGCGACCTGCGGTTCGTCGACAGCCGGGACACGCTGGTGCGCGACGTGATGACGAAGGAGCATCTCGTCACGGCCGGTCCGAGCACGACGCTCTCGGCTGCGCGAGAGATCCTCCAGCGCAACAAGGTCGAGAAGCTGATCCTGGTCCACGGCGACGGCCGGCTGGCCGGCCTGATCACGATCAAGGACATCAATCTGCTCGAGGAGTTCCCGCACGCCGCGCGCGACGGACGCGGCCGGCTGAAGGTCGGGGCGGCGGTCGGTGTGCACGACATCGAGCGTGTCGGGCAGCTCGTCGATGCGGGCTGTGACGTGGTCGTCGTCGACACGGCGCACGGCCACACGCGGAACGTCGTGGAGACCGTGCGCGCCATCAAGGCGCGCTACGAGGTGCCCGTCGTCGCGGGCAACGTCGCCACGGCCGAAGCGACCCGGGCGCTCATCGAAGCGGGGGCGGACGGCGTCAAGGTCGGCATCGGGCCCGGCTCGATCTGCACGACGCGCGTCGTCACCGGGATCGGGATGCCGCAGTTCACGGCCGTCCTGAACTGTGCCGAGGCCGCGGCGGGCACCGGCGTGCCGGTGATCGCGGACGGCGGAATCCGCACTTCGGGGGACATCGCGAAGGCGCTGGCGGCGGGCGCCTCCAGCGTGATGCTCGGCAGTCTGCTCGCGGGTCTCGACGAGTCGCCGGGTGAGACGATCCTCTACCGCGGTCGGAGCTTCAAGGCGGTCCGCGGCATGGGCTCACTCGGCGCCATGGAGGCGGGCAGCGCCGATCGCTACGCCCAGGGCGAGATCAGGGATCGGATGAAGTTCGTGCCGGAGGGCGTCGAGGGCATGGTGCCGTACAAGGGGCGCCTCGTGGACTTCGTCTACCAGCTCGTCGGGGGCGTCCGCTCCTCGATGGGCTACGTCGGTGCTTCCGATCTTGCCGAGTTCCGTTCCCGCGCGCGGTTCATCCGCGTGACGACGGCCGGCGTGCGCGAGTCGCACCCGCACGACATCCGGATCACCAAGGAAGCTCCCAACTACAGCGGAGACGTCGATTGAGCGAGACGCACCAAGACGCGCGGGCTGGCGCCGAAGAGCACCACGGCGGCGTCCTGATTGTCGACTTCGGCACCCAGTACTGTCAGCTCATCGCCCGGCGCGTCCGGGAGATGGGTGTCTACTCGCGCATCACGGTTCCGGACCGCGTGGCCACGATGCTCGAGGCCATGCGACCGCAGGCCGTGATCCTGTCGGGTGGGCCGAGGTCGGTCTACGAGCAGGACGCGCCGACGCTCGATCCATCGGTGCTGGAGCGCGGAATCCCGGTGCTCGGCATCTGCTACGGACTCCAGTGGTTGACGCAGACGCTGGGAGGGCGCGTCGAGCCTGCGACGGCCGGCGGCGAGTACGGCCGCACGGAGATGGAGGTCGTCGATCCACAGGTCCTGCTCGACGGCGTGGATCCGAGCAGCACGGTCTGGATGTCGCACGGCGACCAGGTCGCCGCGCTCCCCGACGGCTTCCGGGTCCTGGCGCGCTCGGAGCCCTGCCCTGTGGCGGCGGCCGCCGACACGACCCGCAGGATCTACGGTCTCCAGTTCCACCCCGAGGTCACGCACAGCGCCCAGGGTGAGCGGGTGCTGCGCAACTTCGTGCTCCGCATCGCGGGCTGTCGGGACGACTGGCACCCCGGCAACATCGTCGACGAGAAGGTCCGCCGCATCCGTGAGCAGGTGGGCGATTCGGGCGAGGTCGTCCTCGGTCTGTCGGGTGGCGTCGACAGTTCGGTGGCCGCGGTCCTGATCCACAAGGCCATCGGCGCGCGGCTCCACTGCGTGTTCGTCGACAACGGCCTGCTCCGCAAGGGCGAGCGTGAGGGCGTCGAAGCGCTGTTCCGCGACGAGTACCACATCGATCTCCACGTCGTCGACGCGCGGCAGCGCTTCCTCGGTGAGCTCGCGGGGGTCTCGGACCCGGAACGCAAGCGGAAGATCATCGGGCGCGTGTTCGTCGACGTGTTCCGCGACAAGGCGCGCGAGCTCAACTCGGCGAAGTTCCTCGGGCAGGGAACGCTGTATCCCGACGTCATCGAGTCGGTCGCTGCGCACGGCGGCGCGACCGCGACGATCAAGAGCCACCACAATGTCGGAGGGCTGCCCGAGGACCTCGACATGGAGCTCGTCGAGCCGCTCCGGGACCTGTTCAAGGACGAGGTCCGCGCGATCGGTCGGGAGATGGGGCTGCCGTCGTCGCTGATCGACCGTCAGCCGTTCCCGGGACCGGGGCTCGCCGTTCGCTGCCTGGGAGAGATCACCGAGGAGCGGCTCGGACCGCTGCGTGAGGCCGACGCCATCGTCCGGGAAGAGGTCGAGTCCCGTGGACTCCACCAGAATCTGTGGCAGTACTTCGCCGTGTCGCTGCCGGTGCAGTCGGTCGGCGTGATGGGTGACCAGCGCACGTACGAGAACGCGTGCGTCATCCGCGTGGTGTCGAGCACGGACGCGATGACGGCCGACTGGGAGCTGCTGCCGGTCGAAGTGCTCCGGCGGATCAGCAACCGGATCATCAACGAGGTGCGCGGCCTGAACCGCGTCTGCCTCGACATCTCGAGCAAGCCGCCCGCGACGATCGAGTGGGAGTGAGGTCCGCCGGGGGTCCCACCCCGGCGCGTCCGAGCTCCCGCCCCGGGCCCCTGGGCTGACTCGGTCGGCGGCGTCTGCCGCCCCGCGCCCCTGCGGGCGCGCCGTGGCGTCGGTTCGTTTCGGCCCGTCAGTCCGCGGTCTGCACCGGGTCGGCTGCGGCGCCGGAGGAGACGGGGGCGCGGATCCAGCGCAGGATCTCGCGGATCTTCGGCGGCTTGCCGGTCATCAGGATGCCGACACGGAACACCTTGGCGGCCGCCCAGAACGCGATGACCAGCGAAACGAGGATCAGGGCCGAGGACGCGAAGTACTCCCACGCCGGGGGCGGGCCGCCCGCGCGGTTCATCATCAGGAACGGCGTGTAGAGCGGCACGTAGGTCAGGATGCGCGCGACGGTGCCGTTCGGGTCCTGCACGACGAACAGCATCGCGAAGAGCGGCACCATCAGCAGGATGAAGACCGGCTGCATCAGGTTCTGCGCCTCCTTCAGCGAGTTGCAGACGGAGCCCAGCGCCACAAGGATGGCTGCGTAGAGCAGGTATCCGGCGAGGAAGTAGCCGACGAACGACGTCAGGTAGACGGGGTCGCCGATGATGGCCGCGAGGTCGAGTTGTCCGAGCTTGCCCGTCTCGGGAACGAGCTGGGCCCCGATCAGGGCCGTGCCGACCCAGGACCCGACGATGGTGAGGCCGGTGGCGGCGATGCCGAGCACTTTCCCGGCCATCAGCTGCAGCGGGGACACCGAGGACAGCAGCACCTCGATCAGTCGGTTGCTCTTCTCCTCGACGGTGTTGGTCAAGAGCATCTGGGCTGCGGTGAAGACCGCGATCCACAGCAGGTAGACGAACGCGACCGGCGCGAAGCCTGCGGCCTTCTCCTTGGTGTCGACCGTCTCGGTCTCGCCGCTCGAAGACACGCGCTGCTCGCGGAACGGGAAGGATGCGAGCAGGAGATCGGCGTCCTCCTGCGTTACGCCGGGCATTCCCTCGATCCTCCTGGCGCGGACGACCGACGTCGCATGCCGCTCGAACCATGAGCGCAGGTCGCCGTCGGTCAGATTGTTCGACACGTATTGTCCCGCGCCATCGGTGAGCGGGTCGTTCGGCAGGATGAAGTACGCGAAGAGCTCCTCGTCGGCGATCGCGCGGTTCAGGGCCGCCCGCAGCTCTTCGACCGGCTGGTCGAGCGTCAGGTCCAGGGCGTCGAGTTCGACGCGCCGGTAGCGGGCCAGCGCGATGCTGGACGCGAGATTCTGGAGCACCTTGGCGCGCGCCGGGTCACGTTGGACCTCGAGCGCCCAGCGCAGGACGGTCCCCTGGACCGCGGGCGGAAGGCGCGGGCGATCTTCGCCGCCACCGAGCGCGGCGGGGTCGAAGTCGGGCGCCGCCTCCTTGATCCGGTCGATCAGGTCACGGATCGGATGGTCTTCGGGCAGGTTCTGGAGCCAGGCCTGCACGTCGGGGCTGTCCCCGCCCTCCTGCTCGGACCCACGGAGCATCGATCCCAGGTCGGTCTGCGCGGCCCGCGTCTCGATCGCGCGGGACAGCCAGCCGTTGTCGGACAGGTCGACGACGGCGTAGGTCCGGACGTCCTTCGATTTCTCGAGGAACCGACCGATCGCGATCGATGCGGCGAGGATCAGCGGCAGGGACAGGATGCCGATCCAGAACGTCTTGGTGCGGAGGTTCTCGACGAACTCGCGCTGGGCGACGATCAGTGTCTTGCTCATCGGGGGGTCTCCTCGAGCACTTCGCCGCTCAGTTCACGCACCTTCCGGACGAAGATCTCGTGGAGCGAGATCTCCCGGAGGTCGAAGCTCCGGACGGTCACGCGACCGACCAGCCGCGCGAGGATGGCTTGGGGGTCGATCCCGTCCGCCGGGTGGATCTCGGCTTCCTTGCCTGCGTCGTTGATGCGCGAGGCGAGCCCTTCCCGCGTGAGCTCGGCGAAGACCGCGGCAGCATCTCCGTCGTACGCAAGGTGGATGCCTCCGCCTGCGCTCTGCTTGATCTGGTGGATCGGGCCGTCGAAGACCTTCTTGGAGCGGTGGATCATGAACACGTAGTCGCAGATCTCCTCCGCCTGCTTCATCACGTGCGTCGAGAAGATGACGGTGCGGCCCTCGCGCTTCATGTCGAGGATCGTGGATCGCATCAGCTCCATGTTGACCGGGTCGAGGCCGCTGAACGGCTCGTCGAGGATCACGAGCTCGGGGCTGTGGATGATCGTGCCGAGGAGCTGGACCTTCTGGCCCATGCCCTTCGACAGCGCCTGGCATTTGACCTGGAGCCAGTCGCCCAGCCCGTAGCGGACGAGGAGGTCATGGGCCCGCTGGTTCGCGTCCCGACTCGTCATCCCCTTCAGCTTGCCGAAGTAGGCGACGATCTCCTGGACCCGCATCGACTTGTAGAGACCCTTCTCCTCGGGCAGGTAGCCGAGGCGATCCTTGATGGCCTCGGGGCTGTCGTTCCCGAGCACGCGGATCGATCCCGAGTCCGGGTAGAAGATGCTCATCAGCATCCGGATCGTCGTGGTCTTGCCGGCACCGTTCGGGCCGATGAAACCGTAGATCGACCCCTGGGGGATCCGCAGGGAGAGGTCGTCGACCGCCGTATGGTCCCCGAAGCGTTTGGTGACGTGGTCGAGTGTGGCCGCGTAGGTCATGGTGTCGGTGCTCCCCATGGACGCCGGGCGGGTAAGAATGTCGCCCGGTGGAACGACGTGCCAGCCCGAAGCGTCGGGGGTCGAGACTCTTCCGCGCCCAACCGTCGATCGCGAGGGGGGATCCCGTTCCGCTCCGGGATTCCCTGCGGGCTCCGTGGCACGAGTCCCCGAGCTGCTCTAGACTCCCGGGTCTTCGGAGAGCGCTCGGCGCCGTCCGTGCGCTTCGACCTCCCGACCTGTTCCACAGCCCATGGATTCTGCAGAGCTGGCGGTCATCGGACTGACCTGCAACCTGGTCGGCGTCTTCTTCCTCGCCAACTCGATCATCTTCCGCCGCACGCGGAGGGTC
>JBEAPQ010000122.1:0-5190 GCA_041164325.1 Planctomycetota bacterium
ACCGCCGCACTTCGAGGTCCTGCGCGAACGCATCGAGCAGGTCCGTGAACAGGTCCACCGGCAGGTCGAGTTCCCGCACCGTCACCGCGAGGTCCGCGAACAGCGGCAGGGGGCGGCTCGGCGCACCTCCGACGTGCTCGAGGAAGTCGGCACGGAAGGCCGCCAGGAGCGCAGCGTCCCGCCGCTCGTCGGCGATGTCATCGGCGATCCGCGCGAACGCGTAGATCCGATGCATGTGCGGCCGCAGCCTCTTCGGCACCAGGATCGAGCCGACCGGGAAGTTCTCGTAGTGCTCCGCTGCCAACGACAGGAAGGCCGCGCGGTCGTCGCGGGCCGCCATGGTGTCGGGCTTCGGCGGAGTCATGGGGTCTGCAGGATGCAGGAACCCCTGCGCCTCGTCACGCGCGCGGCGACGGATCCATGCGACCCGAGCAGGACCCGAAGACGAAGGGTGGTTCCCGGGGCCGCCTGGGCTTCAATCGCGTCCCCATGATCCTCGCCCGCTACCTCGACCCGAACGGCCAGATCCGCCTGGCCGGCGCCGACAAGTCCACCCCCGATGCGTTCCAGGTGCTGGAAGGCGACCTCTACGGGACCCTGACCCGCACGGACGAGCCCGCACGGATCGACCGGCTGCTCGCCCCCGTCGTCCCGACCCAGATCCTCTGCATCGGCCTCAACTACCGGCGGCACGCCGAGGAAGTGAAGGCGAAGGTCCCCGCCGACCCGGTGCTCTTCGTCAAGGGCGTCCAGGCCGCTCAGGACCCTGGCCAGCCGATCGTGCTGCCCCGCCACCTCCGCAGCGACGAGGTCGACTACGAGTGCGAGCTCGCCGTCGTCATCGGCAAGCCGTGCAAGAACGTGTCCCCCGCCACGGCCCTCGACCACGTGCTCGGCTACACGTGCGCCAACGACGTGTCGGCCCGCGACTGGCAGATCGCCCGCGGCGGCGGGCAGTGGTGCCGCGGCAAGTTCTTCGACACGTTCGCTCCCCTCGGCCCCTACCTCGTCACCCCCGAGGACCTGCAGGACCCGCAGAAGCTGCGGATCCGCACCGAGCTCAACGGCGAGACGGTCCAGGACTCGAACACCGCCGACATGATCTTCGACATCGCGACGCTGATCTCGTTCCTGAGCGGAAGCACGACCCTGGTTCCCGGGACCGTGATCCTGACCGGGACGCCGGAGGGTGTCGGGATGTCGCGGGTGCCGCAGCGGTACCTGCGAGCCGGCGACGAGGTGACGATCGAGATCGAAGGCATCGGGCGCCTGACGAATCCAGTCATCGAAGAGGAGATCTGACGACCGATGTGGAAGTGCCTCGCTCTCTCCCTGCTGCTCGCCCACTCTGCGCTCTCCCAAGAGCTGGCGGATCTCGTCCTCCGCGGCGGAACGATCCACACGGTCGACGACGCGATCGGAACGGTCCGCGCGCTCGCCGCGCGGGACGGGCGAGTCCTTGCGGTCGGCGACGAGGCCGCGGTCGCGGACCTGATCGGCCCGAGCACCGAAGTCATCGAGCTCGAGGGTCGGACGGTCGTTCCGGGCTTCATCGAGGGGCACGGGCACTTCCTCGGCATGGGTGAGTTCGCGCAGGTGCTCGACCTGACGCAGGCGCGCACCTGGGACGACATCATCCGGCTGGTCGCGGATGCAGCTGCCGAGGCCCCTGCCGGGACTTGGGTCGTGGGCCGGGGCTGGCACCAGGAGAAGTGGGACGCACGACCGAGCCCGGACGTCGAGGGGTTCCCGACTCACGATCTGCTGTCTTCCCTGACTCCGGATCACCCGGTCTCGCTGACGCACGCGAGCGGACATGCGGCCTTCTTCAACCGCCGTGCGATGCAGATGGCGGGGATCGATGCCGATACGACTGCCCCGGCGGGCGGTGAGATCCTGCACGGGCCCGACGGCGAGCCGTGCGGTGTGTTCCGGGAAACCGCAGCCAGCCTGGTCGAGCGCGTCCGTACGGCCGACCTCAGCAGGCGCTCGCCACCGCAGATCCGCGCCGACCTGCGACGTGCCGCGGCGCTGGCCGCCGAGGAATGCCTGCGCAACGGCGTCACGAGCTTCCAGGACGCCGGGACTCCGTTCTCGCAGCTCGGTGCTCTCGAAGAACTCGCCGCCGAGGGCAACCTGCCCGTCCGCCTGTGGGTCATGGTCCGCGACAGCGCGACCCGCATCGAGCGGGAGTTCGCTGATCGTCGGACCAAGCGGGCCGGCGACAGCTACCTGACCATCGATGCGGTCAAGCTGACGATCGACGGCGCGCTCGGCGCGCGCGGGGCTTGGCTGCTCGAGCCCTATGCCGACAGCGCGTCGAGCACCGGACTCGGCCGGATGGAGGACTTGGAGCGACTCGCGAAGTTCTGCGCCGAGGTCCGCACCCAGTTCTGCGTGCACGCGATCGGGGACCGGGCCAATCGCGAGGCGCTGGACGTCTTCGAGGCTGTTCTCGACGGGCGGGACGATCCAACGGCCCGCCGCTTCCGCATCGAACACGCACAGCACCTCTCGCCTGCGGACATTCCCCGCTTCGCGGAGCTCGGCGTCATCGCCGCGATGCAGGGCATCCACTGCACGTCCGACGCCCCCTATGTGATCGATCGCCTCGGCGAGGCTCGCGCCCGCGAGGGTGCCTACGCGTGGCGGTCGTTGCTCGATGCGGGAGCCGTGATCGTCAACGGCACGGACGCACCGGTCGAGCGGATCGACCCGATCGCGTCCTTCGCGGCCAGCGTGACGCGACGCGCCAGCGACGGCAGCCGGTTCTTCCCCGAACAGTGCATGACCCGGATCGAGGCGCTCCGTTCCTACACGCGCGATGCCGCCTACGGAGCCTTCGAGGAGGACATCAAGGGAACGCTGACCCCGGGCAAGTTCGCCGACCTCGTGGTCCTGTCACAAGACATCCTCACCGTCCCGGACGCGGAGATCATGCAGACCCGGGTGCTGGTCACTGTCGTCGGGGGCGAAGTCCGCTACCGCCGCGCGGAGTAGCCGGATCGGAGGCGGGCATCGGCTAGCCTTGGGTGCCATGGCAGCCGTCTCCCCCGAAGTCGACCGCGTCCTCCACCGCCCCCACGAACCGCTGCGAACCGGCCGCGCCAAGGCAGGTGCGCTCCACGAGATCTACTGGGAAGAGTGCGGACGCCCGGACGGCATCCCGGTCCTGTTCGTGCACGGCGGACCCGGCGCGGGGTGCTCGGAGGCGGACCGCCGCTTCTTCGACCCGGACCGGTTCCGCGTGATCCTGGTCGACCAGCGCGGCTGCGGTCGCTCGACGCCGCACGGCGCGATCGAGGACAACACCACCGACGACCTCGTCGCCGACTTCGAGCGGCTCCGTGAAGAGCTCGGCATCGACACGTGGCACGTGTTCGGCGGATCCTGGGGAAGCACGCTCGGTCTCTACTACGCGATCCAGCACCCCACACGGTGTCGCAGCCTCGTGCTGCGCGGGATCTGGCTGTTCCGGCAGTGGGACCTGGACTGGTGGCTCGAAGGCATGCGTGCCATCCAGCCGGAGCGGTGGCGGGCCTTCGCAGAACACATCCCGGCCGACGAGCGGAGCGATCTGCTGGAGGCATACTGGCGTCGGCTCACGAGCGGCGACCGAGAGCACGCGCTCGAGACCGCGCGGGTCTGGAGCGTCTACGAGGGTGCGTCGTGCACGCTGTTGCCGAACGCCGCCTTCACAGCCGACTTCGCCGAGGACGCGATGGCCTGGGCGCTCGCCCGTCTCGAAGCCCACTACTTCCGCAACCAACGTTTCACGCCCGACGACCTGCTGCTGCGCGGCGTCGACCGTATCCGGTCGATCCCCACGTTCTTCGTCCACGGGCGCTATGACGTCGTGTGCCCGATCGAGGGGGCAGAGGCGCTGCACCAGGCATGGCCCGAGGCCGACTACGCGATCGTCGACGACGCGGGCCATTCCTCGCGCGAGCCGGGAATCGCCCGCCACCTGGTCGCCGCGTGTGACCGGATCGCCGCGTGCGGGGACCCGCGACGGAGTGGCGCAGAGGACTGATCGCATGGATGTCCTCGGCATCGACCACGTCGGCCTGCACGTGACGGACGTCGAACGTTCGCTCGCGTTCTACGTGGACCTCTTCGGCTTCGAGCAGCTCCCGCGCCCGGACCTTGGATTCCCCGGAGCCTGGCTGCGCATCGGCCGCACCCAGGAGCTCCATCTCATCGGCCGCAACAGCTCGCCACAGGTCCCTCCGGAGGAGCGACACTGGTCGATCCAGGTGCGCGGCCTCGCGAGCTGGCATGCCCGGCTGGCCCATGCAGGCCTCGCACTCCGCGGACCGAAGTCCCGGCCCGATGGAGCGCAGCAGCTCTTCGTCCGCGATCCCGACGGCCACGTGCTGGAGCTGTTGGAACGACCCGCGGTCTGACCGATCCGCACGAGGCCCCGTCCACGCGCGCACTGCGCGGGACGGCGCGTTCAAGAGGTTCGAACGAGGCGTCGCCGCCGCGCGGGAGAGATACGGGGACTTCGTGCGGCTCCGGCTGAGCCGGCTGCTGACGCGACCCACGGCCAGAGCCTCGACCAGATGCTGGACTTCGGACGCCACTACGGCAGCGGAGAGCCGGTGACGAAATGTCTTCACGAGCTCTCTGCGATGGCTACCGCCGTCGCCAAGCAAACATCTCGCGGCCTGTAGACCGATTCGGTCACAGCCTCTCCGCGACGGCGAGAGCCGTCGCCAAGCAAGCAAGTCGCAGCCTGTAGACTGATTTCGTCACAGGCTGCGAGCACCCGTGTCACGGTCCGCTCGGGCCGCCGAGCGCGACACCAGCCAGAAGAGCAGGCTCGGTAACGCAAGGACCAGGACACCGGGCTCGAAGCTCGGCGCACCGGTCGAGAGCCAACGCACGCTCTCCAGCCCCACGAACCCGACTGCTCCCGCAAGGGCGGCGACGCCCGGCCACCGAAGCCCTGCGAGCCAACTCGCGAGCAGGATGTAGAGGAACGCACGCTCGGTGGCTTCGAGCACGTCAGGTGAGCCGCCCCTCCAGCCGTCGTTGTGCATCACGCCGAGCACGAGGCCGAACATCAGCAGTCCCGTGCCCCGTGCGCACCAAGTCAACAGGGCCCGTTCACCAGCGCCCCCCTGACCCTGTGCGTGCGCATGACGACGTTCACCCAACGCTTCCATCGCCTCGCAGCCGCAGGGC
>JBEAPQ010000123.1:0-6053 GCA_041164325.1 Planctomycetota bacterium
CTCTCGAACTGGGCGAAGAGCTGACGCGCCCGCTCCCACTCCTCGTCGGCTTCCGCGCGCAGCGCGCGCTCGAGCTCGGCGTCGACGATCGCTCGCTGGACCTGCTCCCACATCTGGTGGGACGGGTGCTTGCCGAGGTAGTCGCGCCACGCCGCGATCGCCTCGTCGGTCCGACCCTGTGACGACAGGACGAACCCGACCTGGGCGCGCGCACCGGCGACTTCCTCGAGGTCTCGGCCGCCGGACGCGGCCAAGAAGCCCCGCAGCGCGGCCAACCCCTCTTCGGTGCGCCCCACGGACAGGAAGCAGCGCGCGACGAGGTGCTCGGCGACCTCCGCCTTGGGATGCGCGGGATAGCGCGCCGCGAAGGACCGCAGCGCGGCGATCGCGCGGTCGAGCAGATCCGGCCCCGGTTCCGGCACTCCGAACGTGCGTGCGAGCTCGAACGCCGCATCGCCCGCCTCGTCACAGTCCGGCGCCTCGGCGAGCAGGTCGCGCAGCACCGACCGCGCGCCGACACGATCACCGCTCAGCGAACGCGCGCGCCCGAGCCCGAGCATCGCGCGGCGCTTGCCGGTCTCCGCGGTGAGCTCGTCGACCAGGGGTTCGAAGCGCTGCACCGCGCCCGGATTCCCCGCGGACAGCAGGGCTTCGGCGGCCAGCAGACGAACGCTCCGCGCCTGCGCGTCGCCCAACCCGAGGTCGACCGCGAGATCGTAGAACATCACCGCGCGGGCCCAGTCCTTGTCCGCGCGCTCCTTGTCGGCCAGCCCGAGGTAGGTCTCGGCGACTTCGTGCTTGCGGTCCGCGCCCGTCAGCCAATCGACCTGCTCGCGGTAGGCCTCGGCCGCCTCGGCGAAGCGCCCGGACGCGGCGAGGGTCTCGGCGCGGGCCATCGCGGCCTTGGCCGCCAGCCGCGAGTCGGCGTGGTCGCGGACGAGTCGTTCGTAGGTCTCCACCGCGCGCTCCGGAGTCCCTGCCAGCGCCTGGGCACGCGCCAGCAGCAGCAGGATGCGGGGATGGCGCTCGGCGGGTTCCTCTTCGAGGGCCTTCTCGAGGGCCGTGGCAGCCTCGGCGTAGCGGCGTGCGATCAGCGCGTCTTCGCCCGTCTGCAGCGCGTCGAGAAGGTGGAACCCGGCGGCGAGGCCGAGGAGGAGCAGAGGCAGGACGGCGAGGCGCAGCGATCGACGCATGGCAAGTCGGAGGGATCGGGACGGTCGGCGGCGAGGGCGGAGGAGGCCCCAACGCGGCAGGAGTGCTTGGGTTCCCTCGGGTTCCAGATTTACGGGCTTTCCGGGGCGAGGCGATCGAAGACCAGCACGTCCTCCAGGGGACGACGGGCCGAGGCGGCGCGGGGCACCTCGCAAGACGCCAGCGGGTACCCGACCGGGATCAGCAGGAACGGACGCTCGTGCTCCGGCCGTCCCAGGATCTCGCGCAGGAACCCCATCGGACTCGGCGTGTGGGTCAACGTCGCAAGACCGGCGAGCTGGGCGGCGGCCAGGAACATCCCCGCGGCCAGCCCGACCGACTCCTTGACGTAGTAGACCTGCCCCTCGTCGTCGGTCTTGGTCATCTGGAACAGCACAACCAGCCAAGGCGCCACCTCGAGGAAGCCCTTGTCCGGGTCGGTTCCGAACGGTTCGAGATCGCGGAGCCACTCGGCGTTCGCACGGCGCTCGTAGAACGCGCGCTCCTCGGCCTCGGCGCCGAGCCGGATCTCCCGCTTGAGCGCCGGGTCGGAGACCGCGACGAAGCGCCACGGCTGCTTGTTGGCGCCGCTCGGCGCCGTCGTCGCGCAGCGCACGAGCCCTTCGATCAGCGCGCGCGCGACGGGCCGATCCGAGAACGCCCGGACACTGCGGCGCTGGCGCAAGACGCCGTGCAGATCGTCGAGGACGTCCAGCGGCGCGCGGCTCGGGATGAAGGGCGTGTGCGGCACGACGTCAGCGCGGTCCATACACCCCATGCTATGCTCGCGCTCGCCGTGATCCGCACCCGCGTCGCGCTGATCCTGACTCTCACCGTCGGCGGACTTGCCGGGAGCTGCGGGGATGCAGCGCGCATCGGCGGGCGCAGCGTGGCGGACTGCGTCGCGCGTCTCGGATCCGCGGGAACCGCACCACGCCTCGCGGCGCTCCAGACCCTTGCGGCGTTCGGCCCCGACGCCGCGTCGGCCGTGCCCGAAGTGACCGCCTGCCTCGCCGACCCCGCGCTCGGCGAGGCTGCCGTCGCGACCCTGGCATCCATGCGCACGGACGAGGCACTGTCCGCTCTGGAGCAGGCGCTCTTGGACGCGCCGCTCTCCCCCACGGCCACCGCGGCCGCTGCGGCCGCGTGTGCGGGCCCACGGCTTTGCGCACTCGCCGCACGCCTCGCGTCCCACCAGCCGGAACGCGCGGCGCGCCTGCTCGGCGATGCTGCACTGTGGGCTAAGTGCGACGACGACGGCTCCACCCGCCGCGCCGTCGTGACCGTCTTGGCGCGGGCGCCCGATGCGTCGGGGCGCCTGCTCTCCGCGATCACCGCCCACGCGATCTCCCATCCGTCGGACTTCGAGGACCCGGTCGAAGTGCTGGTCGACGGGCTGTCCCGCCCGCCGCTCCAGACCGGCGTCCTGTCGGCGCTGTCTGCATCGGGCGACCCGCGGGCGTTCGACGCGATCCTCGCGGGATGCGGCGCGCCCTGGCCGCCGAACGCGTCGGAGTGGTTCGACGCCGCCGCGCGGTTCCACGAACCGGACGGGACGGCACGGGCTGAACGCACGCTCGCCGGTCTGGCTGCCGCGCTCGAGGCTGCCGAGCTGCCGATCCAGCTCGCCGCCATCGAGGCAGTCCGCACGCTCGCCGCGCGCGTGCCCGCCCTGCAGCAGGACGTCGTGGCGCACCTCGCGCTTGCCTGCCGCGACACGCGCCCTGCGGTCGAGCGCGCCGCGCGGGACGCATGGCTCGGGCTGCCTTCGGAGACGCTGGCCGTCGCCGAGTCGATCACCGAGGACACCGATCTGGACCGCGCGCGCCGCGCCCTCCATGCGATCGGCGAGAGTCCGCTGCCCGACGACGTGGTCGTCCCCGCCTTGGCGCGCGTCGCCGAGTCGGCGGCGCGCGCGCTCGCGCCGTCCGTCGCACGCGCCGCCGCGGCGCGCCCGGGTGGGCGCGACCTGCAGATCCGCATCCTCCTGGCTCTGCCCGACCCCGACGTCGACGCCGAAGTTCTCCGCGGCATCCAGGCCTGGGCACGCGATCCGCGCGTGACGACAGAAGCACTGGCAAGCGCCGCCGCTGCGACACCCGACACCCGGCGCGCTGTGCCCCTCCTGCAGGCGCTGGCCGTCCGGATGGGCGACGGAAACAGCTCGGACCGAACGCCCTGGACAGCACCGCTGGAGGCCGCCGTCTCGGATTCCGTCGTCGAACCGCAGCAGCGCGCGCGCCTGCTCCGCTGGCTCTGCGAGCACGCGCCGGAAAGGGCGTCGCTGCCGATCATGCGCGGTGCCGCGCGTCTCCACGCGCGGGTCTGCCTCGTCGGTGCGTCCCCGCGGATCGACCTGGGAAGCACCGCGCAGGATGTTCCCGTCCTCGTGCTCCGCAACGGCCGCGCGAGCACGATCCTCGCGGGCCTTGGCGACCGCTCCGTGCTGCTCGTCGACGCGGACGACGGGACCTCCCGGACCGCCGCGTCGGGCGATGAGACCCTGTCCGGGACCGTCCGCCTGGCGCTGGTCGTCCCGTGGAGCGCCGACGACATGGGGACTTCCGTGCGCCCATCCGAACTTGCGGTTCTCCGCATCCTGATGCTCTGAATCCCCGGTGCAGTGGGCGCCGACCCGCGGCCGATGACTCCCGGGTGCGCGCCCCGCCCCTCGACCCCACCGACATCCTCGTCCTCGAGGACCTGGACGACTCGCTGGCCCCGCTGATCGAGACCCTCCGCAGCGAGGGCCACCGCGTGGACCGCGCGACCGAGGAGGGGAGCCTCCGGGATGCATTCCTCGACGCGGGTGGGCACGCGGTCCTGGTGATCGCTCCGGGCGTTCCCGAGCCCCTCGCGATCCGCGCGAGCCGATCGCTGCGCGCCGTCGATCCAGGCCTGCGCGTCGTCGCGCTGGGAGCGGCCCACAGCGGGGAAGGCTGGCCGACCTACGGTCTGACGCGCCTCAGCAGCCATCACCCGGCTGCTCCGCAGACCATGGCGGCGCTGCGCCGCGTGCTGACCGTGCTGCAGTCCTGACCCTCCGCGCGCCCCTGCGCCGCGTCCGCCCCACAGGACGTCGATGCAATGCGCAACGAGTGACCTCGCGGAGGTCGGATGTGGGACCGTCGTCGGCGTCGAAGCCCTGCCGATCCTCGTGCAAGCCACCGTCCGCGGGGGTTCCGACGGTGCCCCACGGATCCTCGGGTCGGTCGACGCCGTGATCCGCGAGGCCTACCACCGGGTGCTCGGTGCGTTCATCGCCCAAGGACTCCCGTCGCCGCGCGGAGCCCCGCTCCTGAACTTCGTGCCGGCCGAGGTCCGGAAGACCGGAGCCGGATTCGACCTGCCGATGGCTCTGGCACTCGCCGCCGCGGGAGGTGTGCTGCGGTCCGACGCGCTCCAGGGCGTCGCAGCCATCGGTGAGCTGACGCTCGATGGCCGCGTCCGCCCGGTGCGGGGCGTCGTGCCGATCGCGCTCGCACTGCGTGAGCGCGGGTTCGTGCGCCTGCTCGTGCACGCCGACGACGCGCGCGCCGCCTCGTTCGTCGGAGGCCTGTCGATCCATCCGGTCGCGACGCTGGGCGAGGCGATCGTCGGTCTGCAGGCCGCGGAACTTCCCCCCGCCGCGCCCTGCGAGGGCATGGCCGCCGTCATCCGCCACCTGACGTCCGGCACGGCGCGGCTGGACCTCGCCGACCTGCGCGGCCACCGGACCCCGAAGGGTGCACTCGCTGTGGCGGCCGCAGGGCGCCATGACCTGCTGTTCGTCGGGCCGCCGGGTTCGGGCAAGAGCGCACTGGTCCGCAGGCTCGCCGACCTGCTTCCGGACGTCAGTCCGACGGAGTCGGTCGAGGTCCTGCGGATCCGGTCGATCGCCGGAAGCGACGCGCGCCTGGCGGCCAGCGGCCGACCGTTCCGCGCACCGCACCACTCGAGCAGCGCCGCGAGCATCCTGGGCGGTGGCTCGGACCCGCGGCCCGGCGAGGTCACGCTCGCGCAGCACGGCGTGCTGTTCCTCGACGAACTGCCCGAGTTCCGGCGCGAGGTGCTCGAGGGACTCCGCCAACCCCTGGAGGAGCGGTGCGTCACGATCGGACGCGCAAGGGGAACCGTCACGATGCCCGCCGACTTCCTGCTGGCCGCCGCGATGAACCCGTGCCCGTGCGGCCACGCCACGGACCCACGCGGGCGCTGCCGCTGCACGCGGGCCGAGCGGGCCCGCTACCGGGCACGCATCTCCGGGCCGCTGCTGGACCGGATCGATCTCCGCGTCGACGTGCCGAGCCTGCCACCCGAGTCCTTCGAGGAGGGCGAGACGCCGCTGTCGACCGCAGACCTGCTCCCCCGCGTCCACCGCGCGGTAGCGGCCCAACGGGCGCGCAACCCCGGCGGCCAGTCGAACGGTCGCCTCGACGGCCCGGTGCTCGAGCAGTCGTTCGGCGCCGACCCGAAGGCCCGCGAGACGCTCCTCGCGATCCTGCGCCACAGCCGCGCTTCCGGTCGCGGACGCGTGCGCCTGATGCGCATCGCCCGCACCATCGCGGACCTGGCGGGCCACGCGGAGGTCACGGCCGACGACGTGCGCCGCGCGTCGCTGCTCCGCAGTCCGCTGCTGGCACTCGCGTGAGCG
This sequence comes from Planctomycetota bacterium, assembly GCA_041164325.1. Classification (GTDB taxonomy): domain Bacteria; phylum Planctomycetota; class UBA1135; order UBA1135; family UBA2386; genus JAQCBR01. The sequence goes on from JBEAPQ010000123.1 coordinate 5,825, forward strand.
CCCCGACCCGCCGAATCGTCCCGAGGCGTGCGCATCGCGCACGCTCGGCCACCTGCGTCAGCGTTCCGCAGACCGCGGGCCCTTCCGCCCGCTCCCTGCCCAGGCCTTCACGCTGTCGGAGCCCGGGTCGAAACCCGCGCGCCGAAGCTCGAAGCGCTCGACCATCCACCGGAACTCGTCTTCGAGTCGATCGAACGCGTGGCGTGGGGCTGCGGCGCAGGAAGCGAAC
>JBEAPQ010000124.1:0-8699 GCA_041164325.1 Planctomycetota bacterium
TGGGCTTCCTGGCCGCCGTCGTGATCGCCCCGGCCGCGGAGGGCGTGTTCCCCGCGCTTCTCGCCTGTCTCGCGACCGTGCCACTCGCGCTGATCCTGGGGGCGCACGCGTTCGCCTCCGCGCCCCGTGCCTGGGTCGCTGCGCACGAGGGCTGGCGGCTGCCGTTGGCTGCGCTCGCGGTCGCGGCCGGCATCCTGGGCGGCGTGTGGTCGGGCCCGTCTCTCGAGGCCCTGCTGTTCGCGGGAGACTTCCGCCTCTGGCTCGACGGCGGGATCGGGTCCGGGCTTGGGGCCTGGATTCTCGTGCTCCTTCCGATCGTCAGCGTGGCGACGTTCCTGTGGATGCACGTCCGATGGGGCGCACGGCTCGAACAGGTCGTGGCGGGCGGCCGTCCAGCGTGGCTCGTGCACGGGGGAGCGACGCTCGGAGCCCTCGCCGTGAGCGTCGGGCTCGCGGCAGGGCTCGGCTTCCTCGCGTACGGTGGGTTCGGGACGCACGGGCCGGTGGACCTTCGTGCCGGGCTGCCGATCGGTGCCTTCGACCTGTCGCCGTTCGGCACGTTCGACCAGCGGAATGCGCTCGTCGTCGGCTTCGTCCTGGGGTTCGCCCTCGTCCCGGTCATCTACACGATGGCCGAGGATGCGCTCTCCACGGTGCCGGACCACCTGCGCGCCGCCTCCTGGGGCGCGGGCGCTTCGCGCTGGCAGACGGCCGTTCGCGTCGTCGTGCCGGCCGCTGCGAGCGGCCTGTTCTCCGCCTGCATGATCGGGCTCGGTCGTGCGGTCGGGGAGACCATGGTGGTGCTGATGGCGGCCGGCAACACGCCCATCCTGTCGATGAACGCTTTCTCGGGCTTCCGGACGCTCTCGGCCAACATCGCGACCGAGCTGCCGGAGGCGGTTCCGGGTTCGACCCAGTACCGAACGCTCTTCCTCGCGGCTCTGGTCCTGTTCGCGATGACCTTCGCGATCAACACGCTTGCTGAGGCTGTTCGGCAGCGCTTCCGGCGGAGGGCGGTGGAGCTGTGAGCGCGGGTCGCGAGGTCCTGGGCCGGCGCCGTGGCTCGCACGGTGCGGCGGGCGCGGCCGGCGAGCCGATGCTGTGGTTGACCGGCGGCGCCCTCGTCGTGTGTCTGGCCATGGTCCTCGGTCTGGTCGGCTGGATCGCCGCGCGTGCGCTGCCGTCTTTCTGGCCCGGCCGGGTGGTGGCGCTCGAGGCGCGGGACGGGTCACTCCACATCGGGGAAGTCGCGCGCGTCGAGGACTTCCGGTTGCCGGCAGCCGCGGTGGCGGAGTTGCCGGAGGACGTGCGTGCCGGCCTGGTGCCGGACGACGATGGGTCCGTGTGGACCTCACGGACCCTGGTCCGCACCGGGAACTACGACCTCTTCGACTCCCACTACCGCTGGATCGATGATCTGGACCTGCGGGTGCCGGCGTCGGGCGATGTCCGCAGACCGGAGGAGGTGGCCGTCGTCGAGCGAATGGAATGGGGTCGCTTCTACGGCTTCCCGGTCCTGGCGGCCCGGATCGAGGCGCTGGAGGCGGTCGACGAAGCCGGTCGCCGTTCCGAGGTCCAGTCCTGGTCTGCGTCGGAGCCTCCGGACGGTGCGGTCGCCGGTGCGCAGGTCTCTCGTCGGAGCGCGGACGGGCGGCAGGTTGTCCGGTTCGTCCGCGCCGACGCGATCCAGGAGGACGACCGGACCGTCGCGTTCGCGTGGATCCACGAGGGCTCCGCGGCGGCTTGGGACCGTCTTGCAGCCTGGGTTCCGGCCGCTGCCGCGCAGCGCGAGAGGATCGCCGAACTGCGGCAGCGCGAAGTCGGAGCCGTCGCGGCGCGGCTGGAGTCGGCGCGCCTCCGGCGCCGCGAAGCGGAGATCCTGCATCGGCCGAGCCCGGCGTGGGTCGCTGCCCACGACGAACTGCGCGCGGCCCGCGCGAGTGGGGACGAGGCCGCCATCGCCCGCGCTTCACGCAACTTGGCCGACGTCGAGCGCGACTTCGGGCCTGTACCTCCTGCGTTCCTGCGCGCCGTGGAGGCAGCCGAAGCCGTGGAGCGGGCCGCCGAGGCGGAGTTCGCGGCGTTGATCGAACAGATCGCCGCGATCGAAGCGCGGGCGTCGCGGGAAGTCGTCCACTTCGCCACGTCGGTCGAGGGCGCCGAGAAGACGATCCGTGTCCTCGACATCGTGCGGGCCTACCCCGCGAACCGGCTCGCGCTCCTGGATCGGATCGGGGTCTATCTCGCGCGCTCGGGTGAGTTCCTCGCCGGCACGCCGCGAGAGGCCAACAACGAGGGCGGGGTGTTCCCCGCGATCTTCGGCACCGTGCTGATGACGCTCCTGATGTGCCTCGTGGTGGTGCCGCTCGGCGTCTTGGCCGCTCTCTACCTCCGCGAGTACGCGCGGCAGGGCCCGTGGGTCAGTCTGCTGCGGATCGCCGTCAACAACCTGGCAGGCGTACCGAGCATCGTCTTCGGGGTCTTCGGCCTCGGTTTCTTCTGCTACATCGTCGGGGCTTCGATCGACGACCTCTTCTACGCCGCCCGGCTGCCCCAGCCGACGTTCGGGAAGAGTGGTCTGATCTGGGCGTCGCTGACCCTGGCGCTCCTGACCGCACCGGTGGTCATCGTGGCGACCGAGGAGGCCTTGGCCTCCGTGCCGCGCTCGGTGCGGGAAGGAAGCTACGCCTGCGGTGCGGGGCAGTGGCAGACGCTTCGTCGCGTCGTCCTTCCGCAGGCGATGCCCGGCATCCTGACCGGGGCCATCCTCGCGATGGCTCGTGGGGCAGGCGAGGTCGCTCCGCTGATGCTGGTGGGTGCGGTCAAGCTCGCGCCCGAACTCCCGTTCGCGCTGGAGCCGCCGTTCGGCGTGAACCGCTCGTTCATGCACCTCGGATTCCACGTCTACGACCTGGGCTTCCAGAGCCAGAACTCCGAGGCGGCGAAGCCGATGGTCTACACGACGGCGCTCCTCCTGATCGTCATCGTCGTGACGCTCAACGTCGCGGCGATCGCCCTGCGTGCAAGGCTGCGCCGCCGCGCCTTCCACTCGACCTTCTGACGCACCGATCGCCCTGCTCTGATGCCGTCGCTTCCATCCCGTCGCTCCCCCGCGAACCCGCTTCCGGAGTCCAGGCCCTCGAGTCTCCGCGCCGGAGGGTGGTCCGAGCCCGTCGTCCATGCCGAAGTCGGGATCGCCGAGCCGTGCTTCGAGATCGACGGCTTCTCGCTCTGGTACGGAGACGCACGTGCGCTGGAGCGGGTGACCATGCGGATTCCTCGCGGCCGGATCACCGCGCTGATCGGCCCATCCGGCTGTGGCAAGAGCACGCTGCTCCGCTCGATGAACCGACTCAACGACATGGTGGGCTCGGTCCGCGTCGAGGGGGGGATGCGGTTGGGTGGGGATTCGATCTACGGCCCCGACGTCGACGTGATCCAGCTGCGCAAGCGGATGGGGATGGTCTTCCAGAAGCCCAACCCGTTTCCGATGAGCGTCTTCGAGAACGTGGTCTACGCGCTGCGCGTCGACGGTGTGCGCGATCGGTCAGTCCTGGAAGAGGCGGGTGAGAGGGCGCTTCGGGATGCGGCTCTCTGGGACGAGGTGAAGGATCGACTGAACGCGAGCGCGCTCGGACTCTCGGGAGGGCAGCAGCAGCGCCTCTGCATCGCGCGGGCGCTGGTCGGCAGCCCCGAGATCCTGCTGATGGACGAGCCCTGCTCGGCGCTCGACCCGATCGCGACCAGCAAGATCGAGGATCTGATGGCGTCGCTGCGCGGCGACTACACGATCGTCATCGTCACGCACAGCATGCAGCAGGCCTCGCGGGCCAGCGACTTCACGGCGCTGATGTCCTACGGCCATTTGCTGGAGATCGGGACGACATCGACGATGTTCCAGACGCCCCGTCGCCCGGAGACGGAGGACTACATCCGGGGACGGGTCGGGTGAGCGGTTCGGTCGTCGCTCGCTGACTTGATCGTCGCGCCGTTGCGGGCATCCTCCGGCCCATGGCTGCCCGCAAGTCCGCAAAGCGATACTGGTTGGTCCGCTCCGAGCCGGACGTCTACTCGATCGACGACCTGGAGCGCGACGGCTCCACGTGCTGGGACGGCGTACGCAACTACCAGGCGCGCAACACGCTGCGGGACGACATGCAGGTCGGCGACGGTGTCCTCTTCTACCACAGCAACGCCAAGCCGCTGGCGATCGTCGGTGTGGCCCGGGTGTCGCGGGCCGGATACCCGGACCACACGGCCTGGGACCCGTCGACGAAGTACCACGACCCGAAGTCCGATCCGAAGAGCCCCACCTGGTTCATGGTCGACATCGAGTTCGTCGCCCGCTTCCGTGCCCCTCTCTGTCGTGAGCAGCTGCTGGAGGAGGAGGAGTTGGCCGACATGGCGCTGCTGCAGAAGGCGAGCCGGCTGTCCGTGCAGCCGGTGACGCCCTCGGAGTGGCGTCGCGTCCTGCAGCTCGCGGGAGCGAAGGTGTCGCTCGGTTAGCGAGCCTCGCGTCGCGGTTCGGGCACTTCCTGGTCGCGTTCCGCGCGCAGGGCGCGTGCCGCCATCACGGCCGCCATCGTCGACGCGAGTGCGGCCGCTGTGATCAGGCCGCCGAGCACGCCGATCGCTGGTTCGTCGGGCGTCAGGCTGTGTCCCCACAGGACGAGCGGCGGGGAGAACACCGCGAACCGGAGCGTCGACACCGCGATGCCCGCTCTCGGGCGATGCAGGGCCTCGAAGGTCGGTCGCAGGATCAGGAACGGGAGGTTGGCGACGAGGGCCAGCGGCAGGAGGCGCATGGCCAGCGTCGTCGCCGGGTCGCCCAGGGCCTGGGCTTGGCCCGACGGCACGAAGAACGCGGCCACCTGCTCCGAGAACAGCACGCCGACCGGGAGCGCGAACGCCAGCCCCATGCCGCCTGCCAGCGCGACGGCACGGCCGAGATCGACGCCGACCGCCCGAGGGTCACTGGCCTCGTGGATCCGTCGCGCGACGAACGGGACGACGGCGACGGCCGTGGCGATCGCAGGCATCAGCGTGATGCGCAGGAGCGCGTGGTAGACGCCGTAGGTCGCGAGCGCCCGGTCCGGGTGTTCGGCGGTGGTGAGGAGTCCGTTGACGAGCCAGCCCTCGAGGGAGGCCAGGGCCATCGTGGCGCCCGCGGGCAGGGCCAGCAGCAGGATCGAGGCGCCTGCCCCCGGGCCACGCACGGGGCCGGGCGCGGGCCAGTCGGGGGACGCGGTGCGCTGGCGTTCGTGGTGCCTCGCGCGCGACAGCGCGTAGCCCAGTGCAGTCAGGCGGGACAGGACCGTGGCCAGCGCGATCCCGAACAGTCCGAGGTCGAGCCCGAACACGAACAGCGTGTTCAGCGCGACGTTCGTCGCGGTCGCGTAGATGCCGGCCAGCATCGTGCTCCGCGTGTCGTAGTGCGCCTTGACGACCGAATCGGGATGGATCGACCAGAAGCCGGTCAGCGGCATCCCGACCAGGAGGGTCGTCCCGTAGACCTGGAACGCATCCCGGACGCCGGGGGCAAGGCCCACGTGCGGGACCGCGGCGTGGACGGCGAGACCGCCCAACACGAACAGCGGGATCAGCACCCACAGGATCCGCCGGATCGCCCGGTGCAGGTCCTCGACCCGATCGGCGTCGCGACGACCGAACGCGCGCGCCAGTTGTGCGGTGAATCCAGCCGACAGTCCGACCCAGACGGCGCTGAAGATCTCCTGGAACGGGATGTAGAGCGCGATCGCCGCGAGGGCGTTCGGATCGTCGAGGAACCGGGCGTAGACCAGGTCCACCATGCTGAAGGCCTGCCGCAGCGTGAAGGACACGATCAGCGGCAGCGCCATGGCCGGCAGGCCCGGGGTGGTCCCGGATGGAATGCGTTGCGGCCCGGACAAGACGGCCGGGGAGGATACTCACGGCCTTGCCCGGTCGATACGATCCTCGGCCCGATGGTGTTGGTGCGAGCAGGGTTCCCGTCCCCGCAGGGCGGGGAGCAGATCGAAACGGAGACGCGCACGCTGGTGCGCACGGCGCTCCCGTGGAACGTGGTGGTCCACGACGACCCGATCACGCCGATGTCCTACGTGACGAAGGTCTTCATGGAGGTCTTCGGCTACGGAGAGGTCAAGGCACAGCGGCTGATGCTGGAGGTGCACCACCGCGGGCGCTCCATCGTCTGGGGTGGGCCGCGCGAGGCTGCGGAGCTGCACTGCCAGAAGCTGCAGGGTCGGCATCTGAAGGCCTCGCTCGAGCCCGGGAGCGCGGAGGAGTGAGGGTCGAGGCCTACGTCGACGCGGACGGGGACCTCGTCCTCGATCGGCTCTCCGAGGGCATCGTGGCCGCGCTCGGCGCGATCCCGGCCCTGCTGCTGGCGACCGGAGACGGTGTCGAGGAGCGGCTCCTGCCGCGCACCTACGTCGACGACGACGACGAGGCGCACTGGCAGCGCTACGTGCGACCGGACCTCGAGCACCTGTTCGCGTCCCGCGCCGAGATCGTCACCAAGGACCTGCGGCAGGTCCGGATCTCGCCGGACGGTCCCTACTACTGGCTCTGCATCCCGGTGCGTCACCGCGCAGCCTGGGAGGCCGCGCTGATGGGGGCGTGTCATGCGCTGGCGGCGAAGGCCGGTCTCGCGGACGACGAACTCCAGTCCGGGGAACCGCGCGGCTCCGACCCGACGAAGCTCGGTGCGCTGGCGCAGATCCAGGTCTACCAGGCGCTGGTCTGGCTGATCCTCGAGGTCGGCGGGCACACGTGCCCGGACCCCGAGGTCGTCGAGGAGTTCGACCTCGACGCCGACGAGGACGCCGCGGGCTGACGGACTCCCGTCCGGCTGCGTCCGCTGCGGCTCCCTCGCCGGGAGGGCGCCGCGCGGCGGACCGGATGACCGGCGGTCTGGGGCGCGGGGCGCGCGCTGCGCGCCGTCGCGTGCGTCAGTGGTCGCGGCCCTCGCCTTCCTCTTCCGACTCCTCGAGGAGTTCGCCCTCGTCCTCGGCGGCGGCGTCCAGCTCGGCGCCCGGTGCGGCGTGGACGCGGAACGTGCGCTCGAGGGTCTCGCCGTCCACCGTCATCCGGAGGAGGTAGTCGCCCGGCCCCGACGCTGCGGTGGAGCCCTGCGTGCGGCCTCCGCGTCCGCCCCGGGCGCGGCCCGGTGACCAGACGACTTCGTGCACGCCCGGCGTGGTCTCACCTCGACGGGTGAAGACCTCCTGGCCGGTCACGTCCAGCACGACGAGGTTGACGCTGCCGACCGTGTCTCCGAGGTGGTAGCGGAAGACCGCGCGGTCTTCGAGGCGGTCGGCGGACCAGCTCGAGACGCCCGGATACCGGACGGTCGGGAACGTCCGGCGGGTCTGCCGCCCGTCACGGGGCTGGAACAGGTGATGCGGCTTGCGCAGCACGTCTGCGTTGGCCTCGGCGAGGACGGTGGCGTCGAGGACCCAGAACCCGCGACCGTGGGTGCCGAGGATGACGTCCTCCTCGCGCGGGTGGACGACGAGGTCGTGCACCGGTTGGGTCGGCAGCCCGGCGCCCAGCGGGTGCCACGTGGCGCCGCCGTCCAGGGATGCGTGGACGCCGAACTCGGTGCCGACGAGGACGCAGTCCGGGTTGCGGGGATGCTCCTGGACGACGTTGATCGAGCCGCCGGCGGGAAGATCGTTGGCGATCGCCCGGAACGTGGCACCCGCGTCGGTCGACAGGAACAGGTAGGGGTTCCGGTCGTCCTCGCGGTATCCGGTGAACGCGACGTAGACGCGGTCGGCCTCATGGGGCGAGCACTCGACGCGGCTGACCCAGAGACGCGGCGGCACGCCGTCGAAACGGTCGGTCCACTCGGTCCAGCGGACGCCTCCGTCCGCCGAGGCCCAGACGCGCCCGTCGTCGGTGCCGACGACCAGCATGCCCTTGCGGACCGGCGACTCGTCGATCGTCGTGATCGTGCAGTGGGGCACGTCCCCGGCGAGGCGGTCCGGATCGGCGGACGTCAGGTCCGGGCTGATCGTCTCCCAGTTCTCACCGCGGTCCTCGGAGCGGTGCAGATACTGGCTCCCGTAGTAGAGGGTCCGCGGGTCGTGCGGAGAGATCAGTAGCGGGCTCATCCAGTTGAATCGGAGCTCGGGCTGACCGCGCGCGCTCCGCGGGCGGATGCTCGCGCGGGCGTCCGTGTCGAGGTGGACCCGCGTCAGTCCGCCGAACTGCGATTCGCAGTAGACGATGTCCGGATTGCTCGGGTCGACCTGGACGTAGAAGCCATCGCCGCCGCCGATCTTGAACGCGTCTGCATGGTCGAGTGGTGCCTGCGTGACGCTGCGGGAGGGGATGCCCCAGGTGCCGTTGTCCTGGGTGCCGCCGTAGATGTTGTAGGGGACCCGTTCGTCGACGGCGATCGCGTAGAACTGGCCGATCGGCAGGTCGTCGTGGTAGAGCCACGACTTGCCGCCGTCCCACGTCTGCCCGATGCCGCCGTCGTTCCCGAGCAGGGCGCGCTTCGAGTCGGCCGGGTCGATCCACACCGCGTGGTGGTCGACGTGCAGACGGTTGTCGAAGCCGTTCGAGCTCCACGTCTTGCCGCCGTCGCGCGTCACTGCGACGCGCATGCCCAGCACGTAGGCGGTGTCCTTGTCGTTCGGGTCGAGCGTCAGCTGCCCGTAGTAGTAGTGGGGGGAGCCGCCGACCGGCTC
>JBEAPQ010000125.1:0-12114 GCA_041164325.1 Planctomycetota bacterium
CCACTGATGACACTCGTCGAAGCGCTCCTGCATCCCGTAGGCGAGCGCGAGGTTGAAGTAGATCAGTCCGAACTGAGGCGTGTCCTGGATCGCTCCGGACTCGACCAGTTCCAGGAAGAGCTGCTCCGCCCGATCGGGCTGCCCCTCTTCCAGATGGATGTTGCCGAGGTTCAGCAGGGCGAATCCCCGGGTGGACAGCTCCTCCGTCCGTTCGAGCACGGACCGGAATTCGACCGCGGCGCGCGCGAGGTCCCCCGCCATGTGCAGCGCGTGCCCGAGGTAGATCCGGGCCTCGTGGTGCTCGGGATCGAGGTGCAGGGCCTCCCGCAGGAGCTCGACGCCCTTCTCGATGTTCTGGGACGGGCTGCGCCGCCACTCCTCGCCGAAGAGCTCGCGCGCGCGGACCCACTCGGAGCCCGCGCTCGGCTGCGTCGGCGCGCCCGCCATCCGGGCCACCTCGTCCAGCAGATTGCGTCCACGCTGGAACATGTCCGGGATCGGCACGGGCTCACGCTGGACGACGCGCGAGTAGTTCGGGGAGATCCCCATCAACACGAACCCGCGGCCGAGCTCGTAGAAGATCCGCGCGAGCTGGAGACCGTTCGCCGTCAGCTGCCGGCGCAGCTCTTCTGCACCGACGCGCACGGTCGCTCCGTCGGCGGCAGGCACGTCGACCCACCCCACGCCCTCGAACGCCGTGTGGAGGTCCCGGTGCGAACGGGCCTGCATCCGGATCCCTTCGAGGAACCCGCGGCACGACGGGCACGCGTCGGAATGGACCATGACGCGGCGCACCGAGGCCGCATCGAGTTCGCCGTCGAGCATCGCCGACAGGTCGATCTGGATCTGGGTGCACGGGTCGACCGACCGACTCCGGCCTCGCGCGCGCACGCGAGGCAAACCCCGACGAGGACCGGGGGTCAAGACGACACCTCCTCGCTGGCGTGCCCTGCGACCGGCGCGACCGACGCGGCATCCGGCGCGCGGAGCTGACGCGCCTCGCGCACGGCGCGCTGCGCCTCGGCCTCGAGCACGGCCATCGTCCGGCTCATGCCGCGGTAGATCTTCCGACGCGCGCGGAAGATCACCATCTTCAGGTTGGCGACGGCGACCCCGAGATCGGCCGCCGTGTCCCGGTAGCTCCAGCCTTCGACCTCCACACGCGTCAGGGCACGCTGCTCGCGCTCCGACAGCTCGCGGAAGTGGACGAGGTAGAGGTTGAGGTAGATGAGGAACGCCCGATCGATCGCACGGTGCTGCTCGGCCTCGTCGGCGCGTCGCAGCGGCGTCACCTCTCGCTCGTCGACCTGCTCGCCCAGCGTGTCGTCGAACACGGTGGTCCGCCAACGCCGCGACTCGATCTTGAGGAACCGCGACAGCGTGTTCTGCGCGATGCGGTGACCCCAGTTGCGGAACGAGTCCGCGCGTTCGGCCACGAATCGGTTCGGGTAGCGGTAGATGTTGAGGAACACCTCTTGGAGGACATCCCGCTCGTCGACGCGGGTGAAGGTCCGCCGCACCTTGCTACGGATGGCCTGCGCGAACGACGGCTCGTTGAGTTCGTAGAGCAGAGCGAAGACCTGGCTGTCACCCGTCCGCTGGAAGCACTGCATCAAGGCGGTGTTGATCCAGTCGAAGTGTTCCTGGGGCGGGAGATCGTCGAGCCCCTTGGCGTCATGCGCCTCGACCAGCGGCCGCCCCGCCACGATCTTGCCGAGGCCCTCGTCGCCCGTGCGTTCCCAGAGCTCGCCGAGGCGCTCGGCGAGTGCTTCATTCAGGACGCGTTCGACGGCTTCCATCGAGGATCGGGGGAAAAGCCCGGTGCTGCGATCCGCTCCGGGCTGCTGTGCAGTGTCCCATAGTCCAGCCCGGACCGGAAGTCACCCGGGGGACCGGGACGCCGCTGCCCCCTTTGATCCGGGGACCGATCCCCGGACCATGTGCGACGGATGCGCTTGTCCCCTGCCCTGGTCCGCGAGATCGCCGAGGAATCGGGCTTCACGCTGGTCCGATTCGGCCCCCCGGACCCGGGACCCCATGCCGCCCACTTCGAGCGCTGGCTGGACGACGGCCGCCAGGGCGAGATGCGCTGGCTGGAAGCCCGCCGGGCGGAGATCACGGACCCGCTGCGCTGGGCGCCGGACGCACGCAGCGCGATTGCGCTCGCCTTCGACTACGGCGGACCCGAAGCCCGGATCGAGGGAGGGGCTCGGATCGCACGCTACGCCGTCGGCCGCGACTACCACCGATCGCTCGGGAACCGCACGCGCGCGCTCCGCGAGCGCCTGGAGGCGGAAGGGGTGCCCCGCGGAACCATCCGCGTGGGCACCGATGCCGTCCCGATCCTCGAGCGCGCGCTTGCCGTTCGCTCCGGGATCGGCTTCCTCGCCAAGTCCGCCGGCGTGATCTCGCCGACGCACGGTCCCTACCTGCTGCTGTCCGAGCTCCTGACCCCGCTCGAGCTGCCGTTCGACGCACCGGCACCCGGCACGTGTGGCACCTGCACGAAGTGCATCGACGCTTGCCCGACCGGAGCGATCGTCGCGCCCTTCCAGGTCGATGCCCGGCGCTGCCTGAGCTACACGACCATCGAGCTCCGGGGACGGATCCCCGAGGAGCTTCGCGAACCGCAGGGTCAGTGGCTGTTCGGCTGTGACGTCTGCCTCGAGGTGTGCCCGTTCGCATCGTCGAGAGGCAGGGCATCACGAGGGGGCGAGGAAGTTCCGCCGGAGCTCGCCCCCCATCGCGCGATCACCAAGTACGACCTGCTGGGCATCCTCGAGCTCGACGAGGCCGACTACGACGCCGACTGGACCGGCACGGCGATGCGCCGCGCCACGCGCACCGGACTCCGCCGGAACGCGGCCGTCGTGCTCGGGAACCTCGGCGATGGCGCGGCCCTCCCCGCGCTGTGCCGAACGCTCGCGGATCCAGACCCGATCGTGCGTGAGCACGCGGCGTGGGCCATCGGACGTCTCGATCCTCGCGAACCGTGTCTCGATGCGGCACTGCGCGGAGAGACCGATGCGAACGTGCGCTCCGCGCTGCTCGAAGCGCTCGGGCGTCGCTGACGCACCGCGGAACCTGGAGAAACCACTTCCGTGCGCGCGTGTGGCGCGCGGAGAACGTCGCGTCTGCACGACGTGTTGCGGCCGGACGACAGCACACGCCAACGCGCGCTGCGGCCGCGGTCTTGGCTGCGGTCCGGCCGACCGCACGGGTCGTGCGGCCAGCCGACATGTGGCGCGCACGCAACACCGCGACGCACGCGAGGCCAGTGCCTCGGCGGGTGTCTCCCGGGTAGCACCCATCGCAACGGCGTCTCACGGCGGACTCGCCGTTCGATCTCGATCTGGCAAGCGATGTGCAAGGAAGAGTCCGCACTCACTGCAGGACCATCCGATAGCGCAAGACATGACCAGCCACGACTTCTACGCCGAGACCAAGTGGTGCGACGGCTGCAAAGACTACGTCCACTACATGATGAGCGTGAACCACTCCTACTGCGTGGAGTGCGGCAGCCGCGTGCGTCTGTTCAACAGGGACGACGCCAAGCGGTTCAGCGCCGAAGTCGAACGGCGCAAATGGAAGGCCGTCTGACCGGCCCCGAGCAACGATCCCCGCGATGACGCGGGCCCCTGCAGTCTTTCCTTCTCGACTCCTCCTTGTCTCCGTTCGGCCCCGCCCGCGCTCGTCGCGGACGGGGCCGTCGGTTTGTACAGTCGGTCCGATGTCTGCTCCTCGGATCGCAGCTGCGCTTCTCGTCGTGGCCGCCGCGCTCTTCGCCTGGCCACGCTCCGCGGAAGATCGCGTGCGCGGCGTGATCGAGGGCGCCGTGATGGACTTCGCGGCCGGGCGGTTCCGGTCGTGCATCGCATCTCTCGACGAAGGTTTCCTCGACACCTCGAGCGGCAGGAAGATCGATCGCCTGACGCTCGTGACGGCGCTTCGTCAGCTCCGGTCCGGAGAGGGCAGCAGCCTCTACGCCCGCTTCCCGGACCACGAACCGGTCGAAGTCGAGTTGGACGACCCCGAGGACCCGACCCACGCGAGGGCCCGCTTCGCCGTCGAGTTCTTCTCGATCCACCCGAAGGCGAGCTACGTCGATCCCGACGCGCCGGTCGTCTGGGCGATCGAAGTCGACGCCGTGCTCCGCCGTGGCGACGACGGAGCGTGGCGGTTCTGGCGTGCGGAGCACGAGACCACCGCCGGAACCGCGCCCTATCGCTAGTCGGCGCGGCGCCGCACGAGGCGCTCCGCCTCGACGGTGATCGCATCCGCGAACCGACCGTCGCGGTCGAGACGGCGCGCGGCCGCAAGCTGACGACGCGCGGCACGATCGTGCCCCTGCCGGCCGAGGACGGTCCCGAGCCCGAGGCGACCCTGCAGATCCCAAGGATCGTCGCGGACGAGCCCCCGGAACCCCGACGCAGCGGCCTCCAGGTCATCCTCCAGGAAGGCGACCATCGCCGATCGGAGCCCCGCTTCCCGGCGCACGACGGCAGCGGACGAGCGACGGCGCAGCAGACCCCACGTCGCGCGGAGCACCTCGAAGATCGTGAAGCCCTGCAAGACGGCGAGGCTCGCGACGTAGGCGGTGCCGGTGTTTCCGTAGGCGAACCGGAGCACCAGGGCGAGGTCGGCGGCCACCCAGGCGACGAGCAGCAGCATCGTCCCGCGCAGCGTCAGCCCTGTCCGCAGGTAGAACCACGCGACGACCTGGGCGACCAGGAACACCGCGAGGTTCACGCCGAACGCGTCCGGGAACATGGGCCGGGAGGATACCCGCGCGCCCCTCGGTTGGGATCACAGCATCCGCCCTCTTCCCCCCGCTCGCGTGGGCCAGAACGGGGGCTCGCCACCGACAAAGAGGGTGCAAGACGCCTGAACGATGGCTGGCGGCGGCATCGAGCGCCCGGCCCAGGGCTTGCCGTGCATGGGCATCCATGCCGCGTCCGACGCCCCCCGCCGGCCTTCTCCTGCTGCTGTGCGCAGCGCTCCCGCTGCGTCCGGCCTGCGCCCAGGTCCGCGGCTTCCCGGAAGCCTCGGCGGAGATCCGGACGCTCCTCCTCCAATACGACGCGGAGGTCGCGGGGGACCTGTTTCCAGCCTGGCGGGACCTCGCGCGCGAGCTCCCGCAGCCCGTGCGCATCGTCTTGGCGTGCGGCGAGAGTTCGGCGCGCGCCGGCGCACGGCTCGCCGAACACGCCGGCTTCGCGGCCGACCGCGTGCGCTGCGTGATCACGGAAGGCCCTCCGACGGTCTGGGCCCGGGATCGGGTCCTGGCCCTCGCGGGACAGGACCCGGGGACCATCGAACTCCTGACCCCCGACCCGGACATGGTCGAGATCGACCTCCTTCCGGATCTCCAGGTCAGCGAGGCCCTGTCCGCCGAGGGTGAGCGATTCCTGGCGCGGCCGAGCCGCCTGCACTTCGCAGGCGGCGACCTGCTGTTCAGCGCCGCGCGACCGATCGCTGGGCCCCATCTGCTGCTCGCGAATCTCGACCGCGTCTTCCGGAGCGAGGCAGACGCCTTCGAAGAGCTCGCGCGCCTCCTGGGGGCCGAACCGCTGATCATCGGCCGCAAGGCCGGCGTCCCGCACGAGCACTGCGACATGTTCCTGACGGTGCTCGGCCCCGACTCGGTCCTGCTCGGGAACCCGATCTCGGGCGCGGCGTGGCTCGAGGACCTGCTCGACGCGGGGCTGCCGTCTGCAGTGATGCCGCTGCACGACCAGTGGGAGCCGGAGACGACCCGCCGGGAGGCTCCCGTCTACAAGGCGATCCGCGAAGAGCTGGTGGCTGCGGGCATCGAGGTGCGATCGATTCCGATCCTCGTCGGGCAGCAGGGCAGCTTCCTGACGTGGAACAACGCGGTCCTCGAACGACGCCCGGACGGCGTCCATGCCTACGTCCCGCGCTACGGGATCGCCGCCCTCGACGAGGCTGCGTTCGGGGTCTACGCCGAGGCAGGCATCGTCCCCCATCCGATCGACGTGGCCCGGCTGGCACAGCACGGCGGAACGGTCCGCTGCATCACGAACGTCCTCGAGTGGCAGGGCCCGGCCACGGGCGTCCGCTGACGGCCTCGAGCCGCGTCGGGCTGCGTCCACGAGACACGCTCCCGCGCGAGCCCGTATCCTGCCGCAGGTGCGCGGACCGCTTTCCCACTCGCTCTACCTGCTGTTCACGCCTTCGCTCTGCGTGGCCGACCCTTGGCGCACGCTCGAGGGCGCGTTGGTCGGCGGCGTCGACTTGGTCCAGTGGCGGGTCAAGCACGACGACCAGGACGGGGCCCGGCGCTGCGTCGCACTCTGCGCCGCGCGCGGGGTCCCGGTGATCGTCAACGACGACGTCGACCTCGCACTCCGGATCGGCGCCGCCGGCGCACACGTCGGGCAGGACGACATGGACGCACGCACCGCGAGGCGGCGCCTGGGCCCGGAGCCCTGGCTCGGCGTGTCGACCCACACCGCAGACCAGCTCGAGCAGGCTTTCGAGGACGGCGCCGACCACGTCGGCTTCGGCCCGATCCATCCGACCGCGACCAAGGGCTACGCCGAGGGCCAGCCCGAGGGGGCGCTGCGCGCCGCCGTCACGCGGGCCGATCGACGACCTGTCTTTGCGATCGGCGGCATCCGCGCGGCCAACCTGCAGCGCGTCCTCGACGAAGGCTGCACCCGGATCGCCGTCAGCTCGGCCATCCTGGCCGCAGCCGACCCGCAGCGCGCCGCCGCGGAACTGCGACAGGCCCTGCTCACCGCCCGGCCGGCGCGCTGAGGACGTCCTCGTGCGTCACGCGGCCATCGACGCCGCGGTGTCGGATTCGGAGGCTCGGCACCTCACCCTCGAGGGTGACGTCGACGTGGAGGAAGCCTCCACAGATCTTCAGGTAGTCGTGTTCCTCGGTGCGGGCCGCGAGGCTGAACCCGCCGGCGTGTCCGTCCGACGCCGGCCCACAACCCCACTCGCGCAGCCCTGTCCGCAGATCGTGGGAGGCGTACTGCCAGTGACGGTCGCCACAGACCACCACGACGCCCGGCTCGGTGGAGAGAAGGTCCCGCAGGGCATCTCCCTCGTGCTGGAATCCGACGTTCGCGTGGTTGTCGTTCTTGGCCTGCCGGTCCGGACCGACGATCGGCGTCGCCGAGACCACGACACGAAACGTCGCGTCGGACGCGGCGAGCGTCTCGGCGAGCCACTCCATCTGCGCGCGACCGAGGATCGTCTTGTCAGGGCCGTCTTCCATCCGATTCGGAGAGCGGAACTCGCGGCCTTCGAGGAACCAGAGCTCGAGGTGCCGCCCGAACCGCTGGTGGCGATAGGAGCGATCCCCGACCGGCAGCTGTTCCCGGTAGATCGCGAGCCCCTGCTCGAACGTCAGCTCCCCGTACGACTGCCCGGGCCAGCAGTCGTTCTTGAGGGTGTCGTGGTCATCCTTGATGAACCATGCAGGCACCGCGCGGTGGAACTGCTGCGGAAGGCGCAGGCCGTAGAAGCGATTCCACTTGAAACGCGCCGTCGGAACGTTGCGCGCGAAGGGCCCGGCCCGGTCGTAGTAGAGCGTGTCGCCCGTGTGGACGAGGAAGTCCGGGTCGAGCGCGAGCATCTCGCGGTAGATCGCATGTCCCCCTTCCCCCTCATCGCGTCGCGGATGGTCCTGACACGCGATGACGCAGAAGGACGCGGGGTGGGACACATCGGCGGCGGGCGCCGTGCGGAAGGACCCGTCCAACGACGCGCTGATCCGAGGCTCGGCGCCATCCTCTTGGATACCCGCGACCTCGACGACGATCGAGACGGTGCGGCCCGGCGCCAGTCCTTCGAGCCGGAACGTGTGGCACGAGTCGGTGGTGCCGTCGACAGCGACCCAGGGCATCACCTGCTCGTCGCCGGAGCCGACCCGATACCGGAGACGCACGGAACCATCGGCTCCGGGGACCGCCCCCTCCATGTCCTCCAGCGTCACACCTTCCGGCAGTTGGGGCTCGTCCTGCTTGCGCGCAGGAAACGGCAGCCCGTCGAAACGCGCCTCCGCCTCGCGCGTCAGCCGGGCCCAAACCCGGGCCGACGTCGTCGTCACCTCTCCGATCTTGATGCCGTTACCGAGCTGCGGTCCAGCATCCTGGGCCGGGAGGAACGCGACCAGGAAGGCGAGGACGGGGAGGGCGAGCAAGCCGTGACGCGGGCGCATGGGCCAGAGCGTAGCGGCGCGCGTCGGCCTCCCCCATGCCCACCCGGACGGCATCCCGTCCGCCGGTGACGGCCGTCACGGCTACGATCGCCCCCGCATGACCCCGTCGTTTCGCTCGCTCGCGCTGGCCGCGTTGGCCGCGTCCTGCTCTCCGTGCCTGGCCCAGAACAGCGCGATTTCGATCAACTTCCTCGGCAACGGCGGACAGAACGTTCTCGGCGCGACGGGCGTCAGCGCCTCGACCGGCTGGAACAACGTCCAGGGCGGGAGCGGCAGCAACGTCCTCGTGCGGGACGATCGTGGCGTCGATCGCGGGACGAGGCTGACGTTCTCGTCCGCGAGCGCGGGCTTCCAGCTCAACCCCCCAGCCACGAGCGACACCGGAGCGCTGTTCGACGGCCAGATCATCACGAACGCCACCAACGGTCCGGCGACGCTCCTCCTGACCGGGATCCCCTACGCGAGCTACGACGCCTTCGTCTACTTCGGCCACGGGCCTTCGCACGCCGGCCGCGACGTCGAGATCTCGGTGCAGGGCGCACCCTTCTACTTCCAGAACGAGAACCTCCAGCTCTACACCGACCCGATCTCGTTCCGCCAGGTCACGACGCGGACGCTGCCCGGCCAGAGCGGCAACTTCGTCCGGATCGCGGGCACCACCGCCGCCTCACTCACGGTCACGATCCGCCCGGCACCCGCCGGCAACCCGGGGAGTTCCGGCATCGCCGGCCTCCAGATCGTCGATCGCGGCAGCGATGCGGACGGCGATGGACTGGAAGACGGCTGGGAACGCCGCTGGTTCGGAGATCTGAGCCAAGGGCCGCAGGACGATCCCGACCAGGACCAGCTCGACAACGCCGGTGAGTTCCGAGCGAGCACGATCCCGACCGACCCGGACACGGATGACGATGCATCGCGCGACGGTGCGGAGGTCCGGCGCGGCACCGATCCTCTCGATGCCGACACCGACGACGACGCGCTGACCGACGGCGTCGAGACCGGGACCGGCACCTTCGTGACCGCGTTCGACACGGGCACCGATCCGCTCCGGCCCGACACCGATGGCGATGGCCCGCGGGACGGCGCCGAAGTGCGCCGCGGCAGCGACCCGAACGATCCGAACAGCCTGCCGACCCTGCCCAACGTCATCGTGATCCTGGCCGACGACCTCGGTTGGGGAGAGCTCGGCAGCTTCGGGCAGCAGCTGATCCAGACGCCGCGCCTCGACCAGCTCGCGCAGGAAGGCATGCGGTTCACGCAGTTCTACTGCGGCTCACCGGTCTGCGCGCCGACGCGGAGCACGATCCAGGAGGGCCGGCACACCGGCCACTGCGACGTCCGCAACAACAGCCAGCAGGCGATGCTCGACCCCGGCCGCTTCACGATCGGCCGCATGCTCCAGAGCGAGGGCTACACGACGTCGTTCATCGGCAAGTGGGGCGTCGGCGACATCGGGTCGACCGGCTTGCCGTGGGACCAGGGCTACGACCACTTCTTCGGGTTCCTCGATCAGGTCCACGCGCACTGGTACTACCCGAGCTACCTGTGGCGGAATCAGACGCAGGTCCCCTACCCCGGCAACAACGGCGCGCAGGGCCCGACCAACGCCGGGAACGCCCACGCCCAGGACGAGATGACGAAGGAGGCGCTCGCGTGGATCGACCAGCACCACACGCGGCCCTTCTTCCTGCAGCTCGCGTACTGCGTTCCCCACGTGTCGCTCCAGGAACCCGCCCACAGTGACCCAGCCCAAGCCGCACTGGGGCGGACCTCGATCGACGAGTTCTACGGCAGCGTCACGTGGTCCGAGCCGAACGCGAACTTCCCGAGCTCCCACTACACGAGCCACCCGCAGCCGCGCCGCGCCTACGCCGCGATGATCACGGCGATGGACCGTGACGTCGGCCTCGTCATGGACCGCCTCGCGGCGCTCGGCATCGAAGACGACACGCTGATCCTGTTCACGTCGGACAACGGCACGACCTACTGCTGCGGCGTCGACCGTCAGTTCTTCAACTCGCTGGCCGGACTGCGCGGCTCCAAGGGCGAGGTCTACGAGGGCGGCATCCGCGTGCCGACGATCGCGCGCTGGCCCGGCAAGATCGCGCCCGGCACCACGAGCGATCACGTTGCTGCGGTCTGGGACATCCTGTCGACCGTCGGTGACGTCATCGACGCGGACATGCCCGACGACCTGGACGGCGTGTCCTTCGCGCCCACCCTGCTCGGCCAGGGAGCCGCCTGTCAGGAGGAGCACGAGTACCTCTACTGGGAGTACGCGCAGGGCGGCACCCAACGGAAGGCCGTGCGCATGGGTGACTGGAAGGGCGTCCGCTACGGCAACGCAGGCAGCGGGGCACCGCTCCAGGTCTTCGACCTCGCGCTCGATCCGGGGGAGACCAACAACCTTGCCGGCCAGAGCCCCGCGGTCGATGCGGCTCTCGAACGGCTGATGGCCTCGCGCCGCACCTACGACGCCCAGTGGTTCCGCGGCGCCGACGAGTTCCCGACCGTGCGCGGTGTCACGCTGTCCGCCTTCGGCGAGGAGCTGCAGCTCGATGCCGCGGCAACGGGAGACGTCCAGGGACCGTTCGCCGACGACGTGACCTCCGCGATCACCGTGCCGCTGGTCACGACGATGCAGGACGTGACCGGCCGGGGTGCCAACGTCGCACTCCTGCTCGGCAGCGGCGCGGCAGCGACTCCTGAGATCGCGTTCGAACTCGACGCGCGCGCTGCGGTCTACCGGATCCAGCACCTGGGCGTGACCGTCCAGCAGGTCTCGTTCCCTGCCGGCACGGATCCGTTCGCACGCTTCGAGCTCGCGTGCGCCTACGACCCCGCGGCTGGGGTGGCGGCGATCCTCGACGGAGGGCAGGTCCGCGTGACCGCAACGCTCGCCAACGGACCGACGACGCTCGGGGGCTACGGCTACCGTGTCCGCAACGCGCGGGCGACCGTTGCGCCGTTGGATCCGTCGCTCGAAGGCCGATTCCGGGGCACGTGGACACCATTCGGCCAAGGCTGCGCGGGCGCCTCACGCGGGCGCCCGGTCCTGTTCGCAAGGCCCGGTTCGCAGCCGCGTCTCTCCAGCTGCTTCGAGACTGCGCTGGTCGGTGCGGCGCCCGGCGGCCTCGCGATCGGCCTGCTGGGCTTCTCGACGGCGCTCTGGGGAAGCCTCCCTCTTCCCGCAGCGCTCGACGGCCTCGGCATGACGGGCTGCTCGCTGCTCGTGGCGGCGGACCTGCCGTTTCCACTCGTCGCCGACCCGCGCGGCAACGCGTCGTGGACCCTGCCCATCCCTGCCGACCGGACACTCCTCGGCCAGCACTTCCACCAGCAGGCGGTCGCCCTCGACCCGACGGCCAATGCGTTCGGCGCCACCCTCAGCAATGCGGGCACGGGACGGGTCGGCCGCCAGTGAGCAGGAACGCGGCCGACCGCGTCAGAAGTAGCCGGTGATGTGGGCGGACAGCTCGTATCCACCCTCGCCGTCCGGACGCCGCACGTCGAAGTCGTACGCGTAGAGCACCTGGAACCGCGTCCTGCCGAAGAAGCCGGACGAGAGTCGGACACCGACCCCCCGATGCGTCTCGTCGCGGGTCGGGCCCGCGCCGGTCCGGAGATCGCCGAGCCACGCCAAGGTCGCACCGACGTCGACGAACGCAAACCAGAACGGCTGCGCGCGGTAGCCCACGTAGCCGACGGCGTAGGTCTCCGGCAGGAACTCGCCGAGGCCTGTGCCCGGCAGGATCGGGCGAGACACGAGCCCGTACTCCTCGCCGCGCGGGTCCGGCCCCCCACCGAGTCTCGGGCCCGAGAACCGGTCCGTGCCGTCCGAACCGGCCACGTGCACCGAGCCGAGCATCCGGTGCTTCTCGCTGCCCACGCCCGGCAGCCCGTGGATCCCGAACGCGTAC
>JBEAPQ010000126.1:0-11262 GCA_041164325.1 Planctomycetota bacterium
CTCCTGGAACTTCGCGCCCTGCTCCGGCGTGAGCTCGTGCGTGTCGACGTCGTAGAGCTCGACGCCGTTGAGCTCGACGCGGATGCGGCTGCCCTGGTAGCGGATCTCGTAGCTGTTCCAGCAGCCGATCGGATACAGCGTCCCCTTGTGACCGGCGGCCACCGAGCCGTAGAGGCTGCCGGTGAACTGCCAGTCCTTGAGCTTGGAGTTCGTGTCCTCTTCCCAGTGGAAGTCGTCGAGGACCTGGATCTCGGCACCCGAGAAGGCCGGATTGCCGCCCGCGCGGTTCGCGCGGACGAAGACCCCGGAGTTCGCACCGCGCGTGATCTTGAAGTCCATCCGCAGCGCGAAGTCCCCGAAGTCCTCGCGGGTCCGCAGCTCGTGCGCCGAGCCCGCCGTCATCAGGTGCAGCACGCCGCCGCGGTATTCGAAGCCCTTCGCGTCCCCGCCGTGGGCCTCCCACTTCGACAGGTCCTTGTCGAGCATCGTCTCCCAGCCCGACTCGGCCTTCGGCGTCAGGAACCCGTCTTCGTCGCACTCGAACTGGAACGCGTCGAAGACCGGCAGCTCACGCATCCGGACGTTGACGAACTTGGCCGCGTGGCCCTCGGGCTCGAGCCCGCCGTGGACCTGGACACCGATCAGGCCGGTCGGCGCGTAGCCCTCCGACGCTTCGGGCTGCTGGTAGTCGGTCAGCTTCTCGCCGTTGAGCCAGAACTCGAGGTGCATGTCGCGGCCGGTGCAGCGGACGCGGACCTTGTTCCACTGACCCTTCCGGAACTTCGACGCGCCGTCCGGGTTGTGCTGGAGCCAGCCGTCGGCGTAGATCCCGCCGATCTCGCCGCCCTCACGCCAGTCGAGTGTGACCTGCGCACCCTTGCCGCCCTTCGCCATGCGGACGAACACGCCCGAGTCGAACGGCCAGTCGATGATCGTGTCGCACTCGAAGTCGAAGCTGTGCCACGCCTGGGTCGTGTAGAGCAGGCCTCCCGCCTTGCCTGCGCCCACTCTTCCGGTCATCGCGCCGTCTTCGACGGTCCAGATCGCCTTGCCGTCGTAGCGCCCCCCGGTCGTCGTCCAGCCGTCGAGGGTCTTGCCGTCGAACAGCGTGCGCCAAGGCGTCGCCTCGCGCAGCGGAGCCGGTCGGATGACCGCGTCCTGCGCGACGAGGGCGGAGGCCGCGAGGCCGGGAACGAGGAGGAGAGCGAGGTGGTGCGTGCGGTTCATGATGCTCGTGGGAGGGCTCGGCATGTTACGCCGAACGCCTGCGGCATCATCTCCCGATCAGCCACTCCAGCCCATCGGTGTGGGAGAACGGGAACCCGTCGGCGGTCCCCGGGTCGACCAGGAAGCACTGCCAGTTGATCGGTCGCGCGCAGAAGTCCCCGGTTCCGGGGAGCGGCACGACGAGGTCGACGCTGCCGCGCGCGTCGAGGCCGATCACGAAGCTGTCGAAGTCGATGCCACGCGGTCCCGCCAGGACCTGGAGCAGCATCGGCCCGATCGGGATCTGGATCCGACCGAAGCCGAAGACCATCACCCCCATCGCGTTCGGCAGGCCGTTGCTGACGGTGATCACGCCGCCCTGGCCCGCGATCGGCAGGCTCCCGGTGATCCGGGGGTAGCCGCGCGAGCCGGCACGCGCGATGCCGTAGTTCTCGACCTGCGGGGCCGGGCACGTCGTCGGGTTGTGCCAGATGGACGTCCAGACGGTGAACTGCTCGCCGATCGGGAGCACGAGGTCCCACTGTGCGGCGCTCGTGCTGTCACCGCCGGTGAACGGCAGGCCGGTATTCGCGAGCTGCGCGGGACCCGGTGCGAGGATGCCGCACTCCGTGCCGTCGCGCGCGGCGACCTCGAAGCGGTCCGGGAAGTGGTTCTCGACCGCGACGATCGAGTTGGGGCAAATCCCGGCGAACGCCTGTGCCTGGAGGCCTCCCACCGCCGACTCCGGGCCGAGGATGCACGGCGCGAGATCGATGTAGTGGAAGAGGCTGATCCGCAGGACGCGCCCGCTGGTGTTGATGATCGTCAGCCGGTTGTAGACGCGGGCACTCTCCGAGGCGGTCCGGAAGATGTCGTAGCTGATGTCGGCGCGGAACAGGCCGCGCTGGTCGACGTTCGGCCACGTCAGGTCCGCGTGCCGGCGGTCGTAGCTCTGCAGCAGCTGCCCGTCATCGCGGAACGCCTGCTCGTCCGTGTCGCCCTCGACGCGGTAGTGCCACCAGTTCTGGACCAGGACATCGGGGAGGGCTGGGTCTGCCGAGAAGTCACAGGCCACCGAGTCCGCCTGCGACGTGCTGATCGGCCCGACCCGGTAGTAGGCCGGGCCGTCGCGGATCACGCCCTGGGCCGCGACCGGGGCATGCAGGGCCAGTGCGAGCAGGCCAAGAGCTGCAGCGAGAGGGTGACGAAACATCGGGCAGGCGAGCGAGTGGGTCTGCGGATGATGCCGACCCGAGCGGGGGCGGGAAGCCCCGGAGACACCCCCGGGCGCGTAGCCCCCATCGCATCGACGAGTCGGTCGGGACCAAACGCAGAACGGGTCGGTTCCGACTCGGAACCGACCCGTCCATCGCGCGCCGATCGGCGAGGACCGATCCGCGGGCTCGCAGGATCAGTGGATGAAGAGCATCTCTTCGTACTTCGGCAGCGGCCAGAGGTCGTTGTCGACGATGGTCTCGAGCGCGTCGCAGGCTTCGCGCAGCTTGAGGTTCGCCGGCACCACCGAGTCACGGCAGCCGCGGGCGTGGCCCTCCGCAGAGTCCGCGTGCGCCTCCGACGCCTCGTAGGCCTGCTCGAGGGACTCGAGTGCAGCGAGCGCCACGTCGATCCGCTCGGCGAGGTCCTGCAGGCGCTTCTCCTGGCGGGCGAGGGACTTCGCGCCGACCCGGCGCGCCGCCTCGATGCTCTCCGCAAGCTCGCGCTGGAAGCGGAACGCAGCCGGCAGCAGGACGGATGAGGCGAGCGTGATCGCGCTCTGGGCCTCGATCGAGATCGCCTTCGCGTAGGCCTCGAACATGACGTTCGTCCGCGAGTCGCACTCGCGCTTGCTGAGCACCGCGTGGCGCTCGAACATCGCGACCGTCTCGTCGGTCGAGAACTGGCCGATCGCGTCGACCGCCGTCGGCAGGTTCGGCAGGCCGCGCTTGGCCGCTTCCGCGTGCCACTCGGCCGAGTAGCCGTTGCCGTTGAAGATCACGCGCTGGTGCTTCTGGAGCACGGCCTGGACGGTCTGCTGGACGGCCTGCTCGAGCGCGGTGCCCGCTGCGACCTTCGCCTCGATCTCGTCGGCGATGATGCGAAGCGACTCGGCCATGATCGTGTTCAGCACGGTGTTCGGCTGGCTGATCGACTGGCTCGAGCCGACGGCACGGAACTCGAACTTGTTGCCGGTGAACGCGAACGGCGACGTGCGGTTGCGGTCGGTCGCGTCCCGCGGGAGCGGCGGCAGCGTGCTGACGCCGAGCTTCATCGTGCCGCTCTCACCACCCTTGCTGCCGCGCGGCTCACCGGTGATCAGCGCATCGACGACGGCCGACAGCTGCTCGCCGAGGTAGATCGAGATGATCGCGGGCGGCGCTTCGTTGGCGCCCAGACGGTGGTCGTTGCCCGCCGTCGCGATCGTCATGCGGAGCAGTTCCGCATGCAGGTCGACGGCGCGGATCGTCGCGGTCAGGAAGACGATGAACCGCATGTTCTCGTCCGGGGTGTGGCCCGGCTCGAGGAGGTTCTCGCCGGCGCTGGTCGCGATCGACCAGTTGTTGTGCTTGCCCGAGCCGTTCACGCCGGCGAACGGCTTCTCGTGCAGCAGGCACTGGAAGCCGTGGCGCTGCGCGACCTGACGCAGGACCTCCATCGTCAGCATGTTGTGGTCGGTCGAGACGGTCGTGCGCTCGAAGATCGGCGCGATCTCGAACTGCGACGGCGCGACTTCGTTGTGGCGCGTCTTGACCGGCACGCCGAGCTTCCAGAGCTCGCGCTCGACCTCGTGCATGTAGGCCAGCACGCGCGGGCTGATCGAGCCGAAGTAGTGGTCCTCGAGCTGCTGCCCCTTCGGCGGCTGCGCGCCGAACAGCGTGCGGCCCGTCGCGATCAGGTCAGGGCGCTGCAGGTAGAACTCGCGGTCGACGAGGAAGTACTCCTGCTCGGCGCCGACCGTCGGGTAGACGTACTCGGTCTTCTCGTCGCCGAGCACCTTCAGCATCCGCAGCGCAGACTTGTTCAACGCCTCGCACGAACGCAGGAGCGGCGTCTTCTTGTCGAGCGCGTCGCCGGTCCACGAGCAGAACGCGGTCGGGATGCAAAGCGTGGCGCCCATCGCGGTCTCGCGGATGAACGCCGGCGACGTCGGGTCCCAGGCGGTGTAGCCCCGCGCTTCGAACGTCGCGCGCAGACCGCCCGACGGGAACGACGACGCGTCCGGCTCGCCCTTGACGAGCTGCTTGCCGGAGAACTCGAGAAGCACGCGGCCCTCTTCGATCGCGAGGAACGAGTCGTGCTTCTCCGCGGTCAGCCCGGTCATCGGCTGGAACCAGTGCGTGAAGTGCGTCGCGCCACGCTCCAGCGCCCATTCCTTCATCGCGTTCGCGACGAGATCGGCGAGCTCGGGCTCGAGCTCTGCACCGCGTTCGATGCAGGACTCGAGGGCACGGTAGGCACGCTCCGGCAGGTGCTCACGCATCTGCGCGAGGTCGAAGACGTTCTTGCCGTAGAGCTCGTGGAGGTCGTCGCGCATCTCCGGCGGCTTCGGCGCGGCGCGGTGCACGATCGAGTGGACAGCGGAATGACGAGCAGGGTGGGACATCGGCGGGGCTCCGAGAACGGGAAGGGAAGGAGCTGGCGGGTACGGATCGGGGCAAGTTAGTGAGCGTTCGAATCGGCTTCCACGGCGAGATGCCAAGGCATCAGGAAAGTCATGCGGACACGCTCCGTGTTGATGTGGAAAGCCCTCCACATTCACCGGGAGCGGGCGGGAGCGCGCCGCCCGCTTCGCGACCACCGCGGTCTCGGCGCGGTCGTGACCGGGAGCGAGCGGTCGGCAACCTGCCTGCCTAAGCTCGCAGCACGATGTCCGGACCGAACCGACGCATGCTTGCGGCTGCCGCCGCCTTGATCGCTGTGGCCGTGGCCTCGATCGCCGCGCTCGGTTCCTACTGGGATTCGGTGGCCGACGCCGAGCTGGAAGCCGCACGCGCGGCGATCCGCGACCGAGGACTCCCCGAGGATCTCGGGGAGATCGATGCCTACCTCGAACGCGTCTATGGTCCGGTCCCAGCCGCGGAGAACGGAGCGCCGGCCCTGACCGCCGCCATCGGCGCGATCAACGCCATCGACGACCTGCTCCCGCACCGCCTGGACGACGCGGACGGCTACGAGGACCCCGAGGAGGCCAGGCGCTTCCTCGCGACCCACGGACACCTCGCCCTGCCGGTCCAGGTCGCGCTGCGGGACTTCCGCCGCTTCCGCTACGAGTCGGACTGGTGGACCGACGAGGGACCTGACACACCAGCCGGACTCGGCTTCATGCAGGCCGCCAACCTCCTCGAGCTCCGCGCCTGGGATCGCCGCCTTGCCGGCGACCTGTCGGCCGCACTCCAGGAGACGAGCGCGCTGGTCGCGCTCGGGCAGAGCCTGCGCGAAGTCCCCCGCCCCATCGAACAGATGTGCCGGCTCGCCTGCCTCGACATGGCCACGACCCAGCTGCGCGAGCTGCTCGAGCTGGCGGACGCCCCGCTCGAACTCCTGACGGCGCTGCCGGCCATCGACGTCCGACCCGAGTTCGCCGCCGCCCTGGCCACCGAGGCGGCGTTCTACCGCACGGTGACGAAGGACGTGTTCGCCGAGATCGAGGAGAGCGGCAGCGGCCTGGGACTCGTTCCGTCAGGAGCTGCCATGAAGCTCGACCTCGCGCGCGTCCTGCGGCTGCAGCTCGACGCGATCGACCTCGCCGAGAAGCTCGACCGGGACACGGTCACCGCGCTCCGCGCCAAGGAAGAGGCGTTCGTCGAGGACGCGGGGCCGCTCGCCAAGCTCCTCGTCACCGCCAACAGCAGCATCCTCGAGCGGGTCCTCCACTGGGAGGACAAGTGGGCGCTGACACAGTTCGGGACGGCCGTCCTCGCCCTGCGTCGCCAGCTCGGCCGCTGGCCGCTCGCCGGGGAGCTGCCGACGGCACCCACCTCGGCGGCGGAGGGCTCGGAGCTCCACTGGTCCGTCACCGAAGAGGGCTTCGCGGCGTCGCTCGGCGAAGCCACGTGGACGATCCGAGCGCGGTGAGAGGCCGCGCCTGTTCGGTCAGCGGAACTTGGCGCGCCAGTCGGCGGGCATCGTCCGCATGTCCGCCTCGTCGCCGTACTGCTGCTGGAGCTGGCCGAGCCGGACCGCGAGCTCGGCGCCGATCGTCCGGTAGCGCGGATCGTCGAAGACGTTGCGAAGCTCGTCCGGGTCCTCGTCGAGGTCGTAGAGCTCCCACTCACCGAACTGGTAGAAGCGGATCAGCTTGTAGCGCTCGGTCCGCACCGCGACCTGGCGCGCGACCATGTGGACCGACGGGTACTCGTGGTAGTGGTAGTAGATCGCGTCACGCCACGACGACGGCTCCTCGCCGCGGAGCAGCGGGACCATCGAGAGGCCCTGCAGGTCGCCTGGGATCGGAACGCCCGCCATCTGGAGGAAGGTCGACGCGTAGTCGAGGTTCTGGACGAGGTGGCGATCCTCGCTGCCCGGAGGCGTCTGCCCCGGCCACCGCACGATGAGCGGCATGCTCATCGACTCCTCGTAGGCCCACCGCTTGTCGTACATGCCGTGGTCGCCGAGGTAGAAGCCCTGGTCGGAGGCGTAGACGACGACGGTGTCGTCGGCGAGGCCCTTCTCTTCCAGGTAGCGCACGAGACGCCCGACGCTGTCGTCGACGCCGCGCACGCAGCGGAGGTAGTTCTTCATGTAGCGCTGGAACTTCCAGCGCACGAGGTCGTCCCCGGACAGCTCGGCGGCACGGAACGCGTCGTTCTCGCCGCGGAACGCCTCGTCCCAGGCGGCGCGCTGTGCTGGCGTCATCCTGCCGAGGTTGGCGAACCCCGAGCCGTCCTTCGACTTGCCGGCCTTCGGGTCGAACGACTCGTCCGGCTCGACGAACAGGTCGTAGACGAGGTTGAGCTCGTGCTCGACGCTCATCTCGTGGTGGCGCGCCGGGCTGGCGTTGTCCTCCGCAGCATCGAAGAGCGTGTCGGGCTCCGGGATCTCGACGTCGTCGTAGAGGTCCAGGTGACGCTGGGGTGGCATCCAGTTCCTGTGCGGTGCCTTGTGCTGGCACATCAGCAGGAACGGCTGGTCCGGGTCGCGACCGTTGTCGAGCCAGTCGATCGCGAGGTCCGTGACGACGTCGGTGACGTATCCCTGGACCGTGCGCCGGCCCGACGCCTGGATCAGCACCGGGTTGTAGTAGGCGCCCTGGCCGGGCAGCACGTCCCAGTGGTCGAAGCCCTGGGGGTCGGAGTTCAGGTGCCACTTACCGATCAGCGCCGTCGAGTAGCCCGCGGCCTGCAGCAGCTTCGGAAACGTCTGCTGGTTCCCGTCGAACTTGTCGCCGTTCTGGCGGAAGCCGTTCACGTGGCTGTGCTTGCCAGTCAGGATCACAGCCCGACTCGGTCCGCAGAGCGAGTTCGTGCAGTAGCTCCGCCGGAACAGCATCCCCTGCGCGGCGAGCCGATCGATGTTCGGCGTCGGATCGAGCGCGGCGAGGGGGCCGCCGTAGGCGCCGATCGCGTGCGGCGCATGGTCGTCGGAGAAGACGAAGAGGATGTTCGGGCGCCTTGGGGCTTCCTGGGCGGTGAGACCCAGCGAAACGAGCGCGACAGCGGCGAGGTGCGGGATGTTCACGGCACCCACCAGCCTACGGACCGCCGGCAGGTCTGCCCAACTCAGTCTGCAAGCTTGGATGGGCGCACCGACTCCACGTCGAGCAGGAACAGGCCTCGGCCGTGTGTGGCGGCGATCAGCTGCAGCGCGCTGTCCTGGAACGCGAGGTCCATGACGACGGCCGTCGGCAGGTGGTTCGACAGCGACTCCCACGCACGGCCTTCGTTCGTCGACACGAGGACGCCCGCCTCAGTGCCGACGTAG
Organism: Planctomycetota bacterium; assembly: GCA_041164325.1. Classification (GTDB taxonomy): domain Bacteria; phylum Planctomycetota; class UBA1135; order UBA1135; family UBA2386; genus JAQCBR01. The sequence goes on from JBEAPQ010000126.1 coordinate 8,125, forward strand.
AGCACGCGACGATCCCGCGGATCCTCGACGAGTACGTGGACCGGCTCCGGCGGCAGCTGCGCAGACAAGTCGCGCCACGAACCGCCGCGATCGTCGGAGACGAGGACCAGACCACCCCAGCCGCGCCCCCGGATACACGCGTAGACGCGATCCTCTGCGTGGCGCGAGGCAACGAGCCGGTGCAGCTCCCCCGGCGGCAGAACACCTGCACGCGTCCAGGAGGCTCCGCCATCCACTGTCACGTGGACCTGCCCATCGCCGCGTCCGGCGAACAGGACCTCTGCGCGAAGTCGAGACTCCGCCAACGTGACGAGGCTACGCCCCCCACCGAGGTCCTCCCCGATCCGCGTCCACGAGTCACCCCGATCGTCGGACCGGAACACGTGCTGCGCCGCGCAGTAGAGGCGCTTCGGGTCGTGTGCGGACGCGAACAGCGGCGTGTTCCATGCAAACGCAAGGTCCCGGCCGCGCGGCCGGATCCGCACGTCGTCCGTCCCGGAGAGGGTCGATCCGGACACGGTCTTGCGGCGCATGTCGCCGTTCTGGTGCTCGAAGTACACCACGTCCGGATCCGTCGGGTCCGGGAACGTCGCGAACCCGTCGCCTCCAGCCCACCGGTCGAGGAAGACGTGGCTCCACTTTCCCTGCCCGCCTTCGTCGAGCGGCAGCGCTGGCCCCGTGACCGACGCATTGTCCTGGGTGCCACCCCAAACCCGGTAGGGCCGAGCCGAGCCCTGCTCGACGTGCACGGTGTAGAACTCGGCGATCGACAGCGTGTTGTGGTGGAACCACTGCGCGCCACGATCCGTCGACTCGAACAGACCGCCGTCATTGCCCAGCAGGAGACGGTCGGGATTCGAAGGGTCGATCCACAGATCGTGTGCGTCGAGGTGGAGCACGCTCTCCGTGTCGATGCCTCGCGCCCCGAACGGCAGCCTGCGCTCGACGACTTCCGGCACCTCGGACCACGTCCGCCCCCCGTCGCGGGACACGATCAGCTTCATGCCGCAGACGAACAGCGTGTCCGGGTCGTCCGGTGCGACGACCACGTCACAGAAGTCCCAGCCGACGTAGGTCGGGATGTAGTCCTCGTGGCAGCGTGACCACGAGTCGCCGCGATCGTCGGTGCGGTAGACGACGCCGCCGACTCCGTAGCGCCCCTCTCCCGGCTTGCGCTGGTCGACGAAGAGTGCGTAGGCCACTGCGGGCGACGAAGTCGCGACGCCGACGGCGACACGCTCGATGAACGCACCCACGGGAAGACCCCGGTCCTCGCCGAGCCGCTCCCAGGTCGTTCCTCCGTCCGTCGAACGATGGACCCCACTCCGATCGCCTCCCCTGCGATCCCAGCTGGCGGCGAGCAGCCGCGCGGGATCGTCCCCACAGGCGACGAGATCGATCGCCGCGACGCCGGTCGGCAAGGCCAGGACAGGCTCCCAGATCCTCCCGCCGTCCCGTGTGCGAAACACGCCCTGTGCATCTCCGCCATACCCGCGCCGCGGGCTGATCGCAGCGACCAGCACCTGCTGCGGGTCCTCGGGGTGCGGCACGACCTTGCCGATGCGACCGACCTGCTCGAGTCCCGCGTGCTTCCAGGTCTCGCCCCCATCGTCCGACCGGTAGACGCCGCAGCCGTCGAACGACACGCCGCCCAAGTGCGCCTCGCCCGTGCCGACCCAGATGACCTGCGGGTCCGTCGGAGCGATCGCGACGTGCCCGATGGCGCACGTCGCTTCGTGCTCGAACAGCGGCTCGAAGCGCGCGCCCCCATCCCGGCTGCGCCAGAGGTTGCCAGAGCCGGGAGCCACGTAGATCGTCTTCGGATCGTCGGGCTGCACGGCGATCGACTCGATCCGTCCGCCGCAGAACTGCGGTCCGAGCGCCTGCCAGACGAGGTCGGCGTACGGCGAAGCGGCATCCCGCGCGCGACGCGCAGCCCAGTCCTCGAGCGGCGACTGTGAGGCGAGCCAACCGGAGGTCGGCAGCAGGAGAGCCAGGGGAGCGAGCCATCGGCGCATGGCTCCATCATTCCGGAAGGCCCCGCCCAGAACGAGTCGCGGCGTGGCCGGCCGATGCCTGCCACGCCGCGTGCGTCAGGAGGCCAACCGGCCGTCAGTTCTGGATGTTGATGTCGATCGCGGGCGACAGGGCACCTGCGAACGGCAGCGAGAACCCACTGCCGACGACGATCACCTGGCCGTAGAGGTGGGATCCGGCGAGCAGCGAGTTGTTCGGGATCGCCAGGGGCAGCGACGCAGTACCCGTCGCGTTGCCGAGGATCGCGGCCACATCCTGCGCGATCTCGAGCTGGCAGCCCGCGCCGAGCAGGAAGCTCACGTCCGCCGGCAGCGCCCCGCCGGCCACCGCGAGGCCACCGAGCGCGAGGACGGCCGGCCGACCCGGCTCCATGCCGGAGACGTTGATCGTGTAGTTGGAGTTACCGACCTGCGGCGCACCCCCGCTCGAGCCGACAGTCGGCGCAGCTCCACTCGGCCCAGCGCAACCGCTGCCGAACGTCGACGTCGAGGGGGTCTCGTTCAGGATCGCGATCTGGATCTCGGCAGCCGACAACGCGCGGCCATACATCCGGAAGTCGTCGACGTCGTAGTACCTGCCCATGCCCGATGTCAGCGAGGTGTGGTAGCCGACCTTGAACGCCGTGTTGGACATCACGTGCGTCCCCGGCGTGAAAGGTGTCGTCGAATCGAGCAGACCATCGATGTACCAGTCCGCGGTGCCGGTCAGGTCATCGATGCTGAGCGCCACGTGCTGCCAGACGCCCGGAGCAGCCTGCACCGAACCGATCGTCTTGATGTCGCCGATGGCGGTCCCGCGATACCAGAGACCGGTTCCCGCGACACCGCCCGTGAAGCAGCGCATCGCCGTGGTCTGACCGCCGAAGTTGTAGGCGAGCGTGGTGGCCGGCGCGGTCTGCATCCGCTGCCACCACATCACCGTGACGCTGGCGAAGTTCGTATCGAGCCCCGTGTCGACTCCAGCTCCGGTGGTCGCGTTGGCTGCAAGCGCACCGAGACCGGGTTCGTTGGCCTGCCATCCCGTGCGTCCAGCGTCTGCCTGCCAGGCAGCTTGGTTGACGGTGGCGGCAAGCGGAGCAAGCGTTGTGCTGGCAGCGTTGTA
>JBEAPQ010000127.1:0-4834 GCA_041164325.1 Planctomycetota bacterium
GCGACGATGCCGAGGCACTCTGCAAGCGCTATGGCGTGCGCCTCGGGGGCAACTGGGAGGGCGTCTCGGTCCTCCACGTATCGATGCCGATGGACGCGGTCGCCGCGCAGCTCGGCGTCGACGTCGAGGAGGTCCGGTCACGGGTGGACCGGGGCCGCGCGAAGCTCCTGGAACTCCGGGCTCAGCGCACGGCGCCCGCCACCGACGACAAGATCATCGCCGCATGGAACGGCATGGCGATCGCAGCGCTCGCGGATGGCTACCGGGTGTTCGGTCATGAGCGGTGGCTCGAGGCCGCCCGCGGCGCGGCTTCGTTCGTGCTGGAGAGCATGCGGGACTCCGAGACGGGGCGTCTGTTCCGGACTTCCTGGCGAGGCCGCGTGCAGCACGCCGCCTACCTCGAGGACTACGCCTGCGTCGCGGACGGGCTGTTCCGCCTGTTCGAGTGCGACCCGGATCCGCGATGGCTGGCGGCTGGGCGTGCGATGCTGGATGTGCTGCAGGAGCACTTCTCCGATGAGGAGGGCGGGAGCTTCTTCTTCACGGCCGATGATCACGAGGAGCTCCTGACGCGCGCGAAGAGCGTGCAGGAATCGGCGACGCCGTCGGGCGTCGCGATGGCGGCGCAGGTGTTCCTGCACGGCTCGCTGCTCTTGGGTGACACGACGCTCTGGGAGCGGGGCATGCGTGTCCTCCGCGCGCACCACCGTGAGTTCGCAACCTACCCGACCGCATGTCCGTCGCTCGGACTCGCGATCCAGCTTGCGCTGTCCGAGCCGCGCGAGGTGGTGATCGTCGGCGAGCCGGACGACCCTCGAACCGCCGCGCTGCGCACGCGCGCGCAGCGGGCCTTCCCGGCGCACTTCGGCCTGATCCAGGTGGGCTCCTCCAACCGCGGCGGGCTCGAGGCCCTGACCTCGCTGGTGGAGGGAAAGGTCGTTGGTGCGAACGGGGAGCCCGCGGCCTACGTCTGCCGCAACGGCGCGTGTGAGGCGCCGGTGACCGACCCAGCCGCGCTGCGCCTCGGTGGCGCTCAGGCGGCGAGGTAGGTCCGGTAGCGGTCGACGAACCGCTGCAGTCGGTCAGCCGTCCCGGTGCCGAGCTCGCACGGGGCGTGCGCGTCGCCGATGCCGTCCGCGAGGTCGGCGAATGCCGGGGTGTCGAGGAGGAACGCGGGGAACGCGTCATCGACGACGGGTGGCTCGACCAGATCGACGATGCGCGGCAGCCAGCGCTTCTGCGCATCGACCAGCGCCGCGCGGAGTTCGCTCCGCTCGGCAGGGGTCAGGGACCAGGGATCGAACTCCAGGAGGCGGATCAGGTCGGTGATCGCCCTGGCCTCTGCGATGCTCGCGGGATGCGCCATGGTTCTTGGCCGGATGTGCGGGAGAGGCGGGTAGAACGCCGTGCCTCTCCGTTGCCGATCGGCGTCCGACCGTCCAATCTTGAGCGGTCTTGACCTCCGCCTCCGTTCCCCCGTTCCAAGTGCTCGGCCTCGTTGACCTGCCGGAGGCCAGGTCCCTGGCCGCGCGCGCCGGAGCGCACGGGGTCTACGTCGGGAACAGCCTTGCTGCCGGCGAGGGCTTCGCAGAGCTCGTCGGTCTCCGGGGGCCGGAGGGGGACCTCCGGGTGCTCGGATGGTTCGGCGAGCGTGGCAACCTCGTCGTCGTCGCGGACGAGACGCACGCCGACGGTACCGACGAGCTGTTGGCCTACCTGCACAGCCGTCGGGCCACCTGGAGGATCTGTCTCGGGCCGGACGCGGTCGTGCGGGCCCTCGCATCCGCCGGAACCGGCCAGGCTCTCGTCGATCGGACGCAGGTCTACTACCGGGCCGTGTCCGCTCGCGTGCCGCGCCCCGCCTCCAACGCAGAAGTCCGACTTGCCGTGCGGGCGGACGTGCCGGCGCTGGTCGAGGCATCCCTCGACCTCCATGCGACCGACCTGCTCGTGCCGGCGTGGCGCGTGCATCGCGGCTGGCTCCGGGACAGCGTGCGGGCGCGCGTGCGCGCGGGTCACACCTTCGTGATCGGCCCGGTGGGAGCGCCGCTGTCGAAGCTCGACCTCGGCAGTTCGGGTTCGTCGGGTGTTGTGCTCGAAGGGGTGCACACGGTGGAGACAGCCCGCGGTCGTGGCTTGGCGTCCCGGTTGGTCGGTGCGGTCGCGGCGCGGCTCGTCGATGCCGTGCCCACGGTCTGCCTGCACGTGGATCAGGACAACGTGGCTGCCCGGCGGGCCTATGCGCGGGCCGGAATGGACCCGGTCGGCACGTGCCGGCTGCTTCTGCGCGCCTGAGGGCTCGGTCGCCCCGGCCTGCGCTGCGCGGCGGCCAAGCATGCCGTTCCTCGCCCGCTGGCGGACTCGGTCGCGGGGAAAGTGGGGACCTCGCGTGGCCGCGGCTCCCCGGGTTCAGGCGTCACCGGCTCCCCGTCGCGAGGAAGGCCAAGGCCTGACCGGGTGAGAGCAGCGGGTGCTGGAGTGGGGCCCGCAGATCGATCCGGAGCAGGTCGGCGCGCGTCTCGCGGAGCACGTCGTCGGCCTCCTCTCTGCGGCCGAGTTCCCGGAGGACACGCGCGAACGCCGCGCGCGCGAGCGGCGTGTCCCGGAGGCGCAGCACGGTCGCGAGTTGGCGGGCTTCGTCGGCAGCCGCGCCCGCGGAACGGGCGATCGACGCGCGGACGCGCGCGGCCTCGGCATCGCGGTTCGCCTGCTCGAGCGTGCCCGCGGCGATCGTCGCGACTTCGCTGTCGCCGCGCGATGATGCCGCCAGCCCCTCGACGTAGGTCAGCGCGTGGACGACGGCGGCCTCGCCGTTCCAGACCACGGCGCGCAGCGCGTCGAGTCGGAGCGAGAGATCGGGAGGAGCGCCCAGGAGGACGAGGGCTTCGCCCGCCTCGGCCAGCTCGCTCGCACGTTGCGGGAGGATCGACGGGCGCTGACGCAGCCACTCCAGCGACTCCACCAGTGCCGTGACAGCCTCCTCTCTCCGGTCGGTGAGGACGGCGAGCGCGGCCTGCATGCGCAGGACATCGAGGCCGAACGGGGAGTCGCCCGGGGTCCGGTCACGGGCCTCCCGCAGCAGGTCGCCGAGCTCTCCGGTTTCTCCCGTCGCGAACAGCGACAGCGCGCGCGGCAGGAAGGTCGTCTCGAACGGCAGGTTGCGCGCGATCCGATCCGCGGCTTCGAGCGCGCCGGCACCGTCGCCCAGGCCGAGCCTTGCGAAGACGAGGTGATACTCCGGCCAGGGGATCGACGGCCAGCGCGTGCGGAGCTGGTCGAACAGTGGTTCCGACGCGTCGAAGCGACCGAGGAAGCTCTGCGCGAGTGCCTTCGTGTAGAGACCGTGCGGGTCGTGCGGGCGGTCTTCGACGAAGGCCGTGCCCAGAGCGAGCAGCTGCTCGTCGACCGGGCGCGCTCCGGCGGGTCCCCGCACCCGGGCCTCCGCGAGCAGCAGCACGCGGGCGAGTCGGTGCGCCGTCGTCGGCGAGAGCCGGCGCCCGAGCGCGGCCAGTGCGGACCGCGCCGTCGCGACCGCGGCTTCCGGCTCGCCGCGGGCGAGCTGCCACGAAGCGAGCACGTTCCACGTCAGCGCGCAGCCAGGATCGGCGCGGCGGGCACGCTCGAGGAGTTCCTTCAGATCCGCGCCGCCGGGTTCCAGCTCCAGCGCGCGCTCGGTGAGTCGGACACACTCGGGCGAAGACGAGTAGATGTCCGCAATCGTCGGGGGCGTGGTGACCAGATCCTCACCCAGCGCGAGTCGGGCACGGGCTGCCAGCGCGTCGGCCGCCTCGGTCGGACGATCCGGGTCGCACGTGACCGAGCAGAGCGGGATCGTGTCCTTCCCGGCCTGTTCCAGGGTCAGCCCGAGTCGGCCCGCGACGAGGTCGACGGTCGGAACGAGTGCCAGTGGGGCTGGGGTGTCTTCGAGGTCGGCCGCGACGTCGAGCGTCGTCGAGAGGCGGAGCGCCTCCCTCAGTCCTGCGCCGACCAGAACCGTGTCGATGGTCGTGCCCGTGCGGGGCACCGTGACCTGCAGCGGTCGGAGGCGGATCCTGGTTCCGGGCTCGAGGCGCGCGACGACGTCCTGGCGCAGTGCGAGCGGCGGGGGCGCCGACTCCTGAGCCTCCTGGGGCGAGTTCACGCAGCCGAGCAGGGCCCCGAGCGTCAGCAAGCCCGTCGTGCGACGGCAATCACGGATCGGTCTACGCATCCGGCAGCAGCTCCTCGAGGTATTGGGGGAGCATGCGTCGCCAGGTGATCCAGTCGTGATCCCATTCCGATCCCCACTCGTCGACCCGGTTCGGCACGCCGCGTCCTCCGAGCACAGCGGCTGCATTCCAGGACTGGGCCGGTTCCTCCCAGCGGCCGGTGCCGTGCGCGAACAGCACGAAGCGCGTCCGGAGCCGCGCCAGCTGCGGGCTGTCCTCGGGGAGGTTCGGGACGAACATCATCGGCGACGCCAGGTACCAGTCGTGGTTGGGTCGACCACGCAGGAACTTCCGCGGCTCGAACGTGCCGCTCATGCAGATCGCCTTCGTGAACAGGTCCGGGTGGCGGCAGATGGCGGCGAAGGCCTCGAAGGCGCCGATCGAGGCGCCCGCGAGGATGATCTCGAGGTTCTCGGGATGGTTGCAGTCCTGCCGGATCGCCGGCACGACCTCTTCGGCGAGCACCGCATCGAACTGGTGTTGGACCCGTGCGGCGCTCTCGATCGAGTCATCGTGCTGGAGCCAGGATTGGCCGGCGATGCTGTCGACGGAGTAGATCTTCGCGCGCCCGGCTTCGAGCAGCGGCGCGACGGCATCGACGAGATGGAAGCGCTCCCCTTCCTCCG
>JBEAPQ010000128.1:0-7252 GCA_041164325.1 Planctomycetota bacterium
TCGCCAGGCTTCGGCCGGCCGACCCGACGGCCGCCCGGCATCCCCCGGCTGCGCCTCGGGGCCGTGCTCGCGGTCGTCGCGGCGATCCTCGTGCTGATCGCCTCGTTCTCCTCCTACTACACCGTCGACGCCACAGGCCAGGCCGTCGTCAAGCGCTTCGGGAAGGTCATCGCGATCACCCCGCCGGGACTGCACTTCAAGCTGCCGTTCGGGGTCGACCGCGCCTACTTCGTCGAGACCGAGATCGTCCGGAAGCTCGAGTTCGGGTTCCGGACCGCGGTGCCGGGGGTCCGGACGCGCTACCAGGAGACCACCTACGACGACGAGTCGCTGATGCTGACCGGCGACCTGAACGTCGTCGACGTCGGCTGGGTCGTCCAATACCAGATCCGCGACCCCGAGCGCTGGCTGCACGCGGTGCGCGACCCCGAGGACACGATGCGCGACATCACCGAGGCGGTGATGCGGCGCGTGGTCGGCAACCGGCTCGGCAGCGACGTGCTGACCGTCGGCCGCGCCGAGATCTCGCTGCTCGTCAAGGACGAACTCCAGGAGGCGCTCGACCGCTACGACGTCGGCGTCCAGGTCGGCAGCGTCGAGCTCCAGGACGTGACCCCGCCGGATCCGGTCAAGCCCGCGTTCAACGAGGTCAACGAAGCGCGCCAGGAGAAGGAGCGCCTCGTCAACGAGGCCGAGAAGGAGCGCAACAAGGTGATCCCACGCGCCCAGGGCGAGGCCGCCCAGACGATCTCGGAGGCCGAGGCATACTCCGCCGAGCGCATCAACGCCGCCAAGGGTGAGGCGGCACGCTTCACTGCGATCCTGGCCGAGTACCGAAAGGGCGAAGCCGTCACGCGCCAGCGCCTCTACCTCGAGATGCTCGATGAGGTGCTGCCGCGCGTCCGTGATGTCTTCGTGATCGACGAGGCAGGTAGCGGTCCACTGCCGCTGCTCGACCTGACACGCAGGGCCGACAGCGCCCGTGGAGGTGACCGATGACCACGACGAACCCGAACGTCCCGGATCTCCGCAAGGCCATCACGGGCGGCGTCCTTGCGATCCTCGTCCTCGTCGGTCTGCTGCTCGGCACCGGCGCCTTCTACACCGTCGACGCAGCCCAGCAGGCCGTCGTCCTGCAGTTCGGTCGCCCGGTGGGCGACCCGGTGACGACGCCCGGCCTGCACTTCAAGATGCCGTTCATCCAGGAAGTCCGGTTCTTCGACCGGCGCATCCAGGCGTGGGACGGTGACCCCAACCAGATCCCGACGCGGGGCCGGGAGTTCATCTCGGTCGATACGACCGCGCGCTGGAAGATCGTCGACGCGCTGAAGTTCCTGCAGAGCGTGCGCGACGAGCGCGGAGCCCTGTCGCGCCTGGACGACATCCTCGACTCGGTGGTCCGGGACATGGTCTCGAGCACCGACCTCGTCGAGATCGTCCGGTCGTCGGACTGGAAGGTGACGACGGCTGACCTCGAGCGGGCCGTGTTGATCGAGGAGAACGTGTCGGAGCTGACGCGCCCGATCGAACTCGGCCGCCAGCAGCTCGAGGAGAAGATCCTCTCCGAGGCCCGCAAGGCGATGCCCCAGTACGGCATCGAGCTCGTCGACCTGCGCATCAAGCGGCTCAACTACATCCAGTCGGTCCAGCAGCAGGTCTTCGACCGGATGATCTCGGAGCGCCAGCGCGTGGCCGAGCAGTTCCGCTCCGAGGGTCAGGGTGAGGCGTCCCGCATCCGCGGCGACACGTCGAAGCAGCTCGCCGAGGTCCGCTCGGAGGCCAAGCGCGCTGCGGAGGTGATCCGGGGTGACGCCGACGCCGAGGCCACGCGGATCTACAGCGAGGCCTACAGCGCGGATCCGGAGTTCTACGCGTTCCTGCGGACGCTGCAGAGCTACCAGTCTTCGCTCGCCGGCAAGGCGACGCTCGTGCTCGGTGCGGACGGCGACTACTTCCGCTTCCTGCAGCAGATCGGGTCCGGCACGAAGGGGAACTAGTCCCCTTGTGCCGGGAGGCGGCGCGTCCCATCGTCCAACCCCATGAAAGTGACGATCGAGTATTGCGTCGTTTGAAACTACCGTCCGCGGGCGTCCGGTCTGGGCGCCGCCATCGAGGGTGCGTTCCCGGAGTCGTCTGTCGAGCTCAAGCCCGGAGGTCGAGGAGACTTCGTCGTGACCGCCGACGGGCGCACGATCTACGACAAGCGCCGTCAGGGGGATCGCTTCCCGTCCGAGGGTGAGATCCTGGCGGCTCTGGCCGCCGACGGCTGACGCCCGGGCACGGAGCGAGACCTCGGCAGCCCGCTGGACCGCGCGGCCCGGGCCTCGGTCAGGATGCGCGCCGCGCGGCCGGGCAGCACGCCTGAAGCCGCGAGTGCCTCCGGCTGTTCCAGCAGGGAGTCGGTGTCGCAGATGCCGGCCTGGATCAGCGCACGCGCCGCGGTTGGCGGCAGGTGGGGGAGGGCCGTCACCGGGAAGGTCCCGGCCGCTTCGACCCAGGCGCGGAAGTCCTGGCCCTCGGGATGTTCCCAGCCGCACAGCCGAAGCCCCATGCCCGTCGCGAACGCGCGTGCGTCGTCCGTGAAGCGGGCGTTGGTCACGAGGCAGGCGCGGGTCGGGCCGTCGCCGAGCGCGCCCAGGTCGGCGGCTCTCCCGTAGGCCGCGAGGACGACCGGCAGTTCGATCCGGGCGGCCGCTCGCGTGCGGAGCTTGCACTCGCACAGGAGTGTGTGGCCCGGCCGTCTCGCGAGGACATCGATCTCATGGCGGACGCAGCGGCCTTCCCGCGTGGCGCGGACCTCGGTCTCGAACCCGAGCCGCGCCAGGACCCGCGCGACGAACTGCTCGAAGGTGCCGCCTTCCGGGCCGAGTTCCCGGAGTCCGGTCGAGAGCAGCGCCCGGACCGCTGCGCGGGGGCCGCTCCGTGCCAGGACCCGGCAGGCGAGTCGGATTCCCGGTTCCGCAAAGCTGCAGCGCGCAGCGCTTCGCAGGGCACGGGCCGCGTCGTTTGCGGATACGTCTTGCCGCATGAACTCATGGACAAGTTGCTGCCGCGCTGCACGCGCGTCGTGGTTTCGGGCTGGGGAGGCGGGCTGCCGGGACATTTCTTGGAGAAACACCGGAAGAGAAGCCCCCATTTCGACGCTGGAAGATGTGCCCGTAGGGGGGCGACCTCGCGTGGGGTCGCCTCGTGTCCCCAAGACTCTCGCCCTCCATCCCGATGCCGCCCACATTGATGACCGGCGTTCCCCCCCACTTCCGCTCCTCACCCTCGGCCGTCGAGTCCGCGCTCGAGGGCATCCTCCGGGCTGCCTCGGCCTGCGAGGAACTCCTCGGAAGGGTGCTGAAGCGCGAAGGCCTCTCCCGCCCGCAGTTCAACGTGCTCCGGGTGCTCGGGGACGCGGCCGAGCACGGGCTGCCTTGCCTCGAGATCGGCGCCCGGATGGTCACGCGGGTCCCGGACGTGACGCGGCTGGTCGATCGGCTGGTCGCACAGGGCTTCGTGATGCGGGAGCGCTCGGTGACGGATCGCCGGGTCGTGCGCATCCGACTCAAGTCGAAGGGCTACCTCCTGCTCGACCGGGTCCGTCCGATGGTGGACGACACGCTGGTGCGCACGCTCGGGCAGTTGGGAGAGGACCGGTTGGCGGAGCTGACGGCGCTCCTCGACGGGCTGCGGAGCGCGGTCGAAGCCAGCCCGGATCGGTGAGCGTGTGCGTGGCTCGGGGGCGGTCGACCCGCCCTCGCATGCGGGTTGCGGTTCCCGGGCACGGTGCCGGTGCGGGCGCGCCTCGCTACGCTGCGCCTCACCTTGGCGTCGCGTGACCACCTGACTCTGAAGACACGCGTGCCGGCGGATGCCGCGGGCCGCACGCTCGTGGACTTCCTCGTCGGTCGTTTCCGCTACCACGATCGGGGGGGCTGGGAACTGCGGATCAGAGATGGGCGGGTGCGCGTCAACGGGGCGCGCGTCCCTGCAGAGCAGCTCTTGGCCCGCGGAGACAGCGTCAGCTACGACCGACCCGCCGCGGAGCCGGATGTCCCGACCGACGTCCGGATCGTCCATGACGGGGCGGGGATCGTCGTCGTCGACAAACCCGCAGGTCTGCCGGTCCACGCGGACGGAACGTTCATCACGCGGACCGTGGTCGGGGTGCTCGCGCAGCGTCTGGGAACCCGACTCCGCCCGGTCCAGAGGCTGGATCGGGAGACGAGCGGGCTGTGTGTCCTCGCGCGGACCCGGGCCGTCGCGCGCGACCTCCAGGCGGCCCTGGGAGCCGGGGGGGTGCGGAAGGAATACGACGCGCTGGGCGCGGGCGTCGCCGCGTTCGATGCGCAGCAGGTGGCGCTGCCCATCGGTCGTGCCCCGGGCAGCTCGGTCTCGATCCGTCGAGGCATCCTGCCCCCGGACGCCCCCGGCGCACAGTCGGCCCGTACGGCCGTCCGCGTGCACGCACGCGGCGAGGATCGCACCTGGTTCCGCTGTGCGCTCGGGACCGGTCGGACGCACCAGATCCGGGTCCACCTCGAAGCGTTGGGCCACCCGCTGCTGGGGGACAAGCTCTACGGTCGTTCCGACGAGGACTTCCTGCGATTCGTCGAGGCCATGAAGGCGGGTCAGGCGCCCGCATCGTTCACGGACGCGTCGGGAGCGGCTCGCCAGATGCTGCACGCGCGCCTCCTGTCGTTTCCGGACCCGGCAGGTGGGGAGGCCCTCTCCTTCGAGGTCGAGCCCCCGGACGACTTCCTGGCAGCGGCTCCGGCGCGCGTGGACTGACGCCTGGGCCTGCGGCAATCCGCCGGGGCTCGCGCCGCGGCGAGGGTGGCGGCTACCATGCGACTCGTGCCTGCCCCCGCCCCCGTCCACTGCCGCCCCGAAGCCTGGTCCCTGCTCCAGGATCAGCTGGAGCGGATCGAGACCCCGGAGGGACTCCTCGGTGGGGCTCTGGCGCTGGCGCTGCACGCCGAGCCCTCGCTCGTTCCGGAGCGCGTCGAGATCGAACTCGACCGCATCACCGAGTCGATCCGGGTCAGGCTCCACAGCGACGACCCGAGAGCCGCAGTGGCGCACGCGCACGCCGTGCTGTTCGACGAGCTCGGCTTCCGGGGCGACACGGACAGCTACTACGACCCGGCCAACAGCTCGCTCCCCCAGGTCCTCGCGCGGCGCCGCGGGCTGCCGATCACGCTGTGCCTCCTCTACAAGCTCGTCGTCGAGCCGCTCGGGCTCGAGGTGGACGGGCTCAACGCGCCGGGGCACTTCCTCGTCGCTGTGCGTGGACCCGCACCGTTCGGGCGGATGATCGTCGATCCGTTCGCGGCTGGCCGGGCCCTGGGCCAGAGCGAGGCACTCGCGCGCGTCCGGGAGATCTCCGGCACGGCGTTCGACGGACCGCTGCCGGTGGCGACCCACAGGCAGTGGCTGCAGCGCATGCTCCGCAACCTCGTCGGTTCCTACGGCACGCGGAACCAGTCCGAGGATCGGGCGGCGATGGAGGAGCTCCTGGCGCTCCTCGGTGCGTGAGTCCACCGTGCGCTGCGTGCGCACGGGCGGCGGGTCAGAAGCGGAACTCGAGGCCGAGCACGAAGCCGTTCAGGTCGAAGGCTGCGTCGTAGCGCAGCTCGGACGCGCGGCCGGTCATCTGGAGCTCCGACCAGCGGTAGCCGGCGAGCAGGTCGATGTCCTGCGCTTCGAACGCATAGCGGATCAGGAACTCCAGGTCGCTGACGTTGCCTTCGAAGTCGCCGCCGAACGCGAGGTCCGGGCTGTAGTCCCAGTCGATCTGTGCCGAGAACTCCCGCCAGTCGGCGCGCGCACGGAGCGACAGGTAGGCGACGCCCCCGTCCGAGAACTTGAAGCTCTGCGACGCCGGGCCACCGTTCGCCTCGAGGACCTTGAAGCGGCCCTCCCGGTGCACGAGGGTGCCGCCGGCGCCCAGGCGGAAGCGGACCCAGTTGTCGTCGTCGACGTCGAGTTCACGGTCGAGGATGCCCGCCACGTACGACAGCCGCATCTCATCCATCATGAATTCGGACGAGACGGCCATCCCGGTTGGCAGGGAGCCGTACTCGCTCGACAGCACGCCGGTCGTCGTGTCGTCGAGGTCGACCTTCTGGTACTCGATCTCGATCCCCTCGAACCCGTTGCCGATCGCGACCACGCCGCCGTAGTCGTCGTCGCGGCGGCTCATGCCGAGGGTCTCCAGATCCTGCTTGGAGTTCTCCGAGATCCGTCCGCCGTTGCTCGACTGCATCCGCGCCGAGCCCTTCGGCTTGTAGAGGTAGTAGCGCGGCGACAGCGTGACCTCAGGGTCGGTCAGGCCGGGGACCGACGTGCACGCGGAGGCGAAGACTGCGGCGCACGCCAGGGCGAGGCTGCGGAAGACCGGGGAGGGAGCCACGGCGCGCGAGGATACGAACTCCGTCCGGGTCCGGCTATGTTCGGCGGCCCACCATGGCCCAGACCTCGCTCGAGCCCTTCCTCGTCCGCGACTTCCTCGCCTACGAGAAGCACCGGCAGGACGACCCCGAATACAACGCCCTGCGTCTGTCCGTCCGGCGGAAGCTCAAGGCGATCGTCGATGACGTGAAGAAGCGGGCCAAGGAGCTCGACTACGACCTGTCGTCGCAGGCAGGGATCCACCACCCGTACTCGTTCAACAGCTTCCGGGTCCGCGAGCAGCGCGCCTACCTGTGCCGGTCGGACAAGGAACGGAAGAAGCTGGGCAAGTTCTTCGGCGAGGCGCTCGGGAAGGACGCCGAGACCCACTACATCCAGACGGTCCTGGAGGCCTGTGTCGATCACCAGGTCGTCGAGGCGGCGCTGCGGATTCACCCGCAGGCGTGGTGGGACGGAGAGCACCTGAAGAAGCGCCTCCTCGGCAGCGAGGACGCGATGGTCGAGTGGTGCACGATGCTGAAGGCCCTGCCGACGGGCTTCGTGATGCGGATGCACGACTGGAAGAAGCTCTACTGGGCCCGGTCGGCGAACCCGCAGGAGATGCGCGAGTACTTCACGGCCTACACGCCGGGTGAGCACTGGCTGCACCTGGTCCGCGAGCTTCCGAAGGAAGACGCGGTCGAGATGGGGGGTGAGGCGCCCGAGTGGGTCGCGACCTCGCTCTGCTCCCTGCTCCCGATCTGGCGCTCGATCCTCTGGATGCCGTGATCGCCGGACACGAGCGCGGGCCGCGCATCATCCTGCGCGAGCGGGCCACGTCAGGATGAGCGCGGGCCGCGTGTCATCCTGCGCG
>JBEAPQ010000129.1:0-3050 GCA_041164325.1 Planctomycetota bacterium
ACGTCGTCTACGGCTCACGCTTCATCGGCGGCGAGGCGCACCGCGTCCTCTACTTCTGGCACTCGGCCGTGAACCACTGGCTGACGATGTTCTCCAACATGGTCAGCAACCTGAACCTGACCGACATGGAGACCTGTTACAAGGTCTTCCGGCGCGACGTGCTCGACAGCTTCGAGCTCGAGGAAGAGCGGTTCGGCTTCGATCCCGAGATCACCATCAAGGCGGCCCAGGCGGGCGCGCGCTTCTACGAGGTTGGCATCTCGTACCACGGCCGCACCTACGAAGAGGGCAAGAAGATCAACTGGCGGGACGGTGTCCGCGTGGTCCGCTCGATCTGCGTCTACGGGATCCTGCGCCGTGTCACCGGGCGACTGCCCCGGCGGCTACCACGTCGTCCAGCCGCGGGGGGGTAGGACCTCGACCGTGCCGAGCTGGATCGGCGCACCGTCGCCGCGGAGCTCGACTCCGTAGGTGCCGGGCGCGGTCCGCAGGTCGACCAGGGTCTCGACGAACGGCTCCGGTCCGCTCGGGAACGGTACTTCGGCGACCACCGCAGCGCCTTGCAGGACCGCCACGCGGAGTGCCGCGTCCTCTCGCCCCTCGACCCACGCCTGGACCGGGAGCCGCTCGCCCGCGCGGATGTGGGTTCGGCCGCAGCGCGCCTGGAGCACCCTCGCGCCCCCGAATGCGTGCGGGAAGGGTGTGGGAGGGGGTTCGACGGGCTCGAGCGCGCCGGTCGCCACCTCGAAGCGCCATGCTTCGGCGTCTCCCACGGCGAGCCGCCGGAGCGCGTCGCGCCAGTCGGTGTCGAACAGGTGTTGCGTGCGCCCAGCCGTGTCCGGAGGCGCGAACGCGGGACCGAACTGGATGGCGGGGCCCTGACCCATCCACGCGCCGTCGTGCACGCGGCGGAAGTCGAGCACGAGCCGCTTCCTGCCGTCGCCGACCCAGCGCTGCAGCTGGTCCTGCGCCGTCGCGGTCGCGTGCGCGGCCTCGACCCACGGGTGCGCGTTCCTCCAGAGCATGGCCGCTTCGGCCGTGAGGATCGTGCCGAGCAGCAGCAGCCCCGCGCGTTGCCCGAACCGCACGATCGTCTCGCGCACCGTCGCCGCGAGGCAGAGAGCTGCGCCGATGCCCGGGTGGAAGAACAGTCTCCCGTGGTACAGCTCGGCGGTCGGAGTCGGGGCGAGCAGGTTCGGGATCGAGGCGATCGCGATCCACGCGAGTCCGAAGCCGAAGACGCGCCGCGTCACCGAACCGGCTTCGGCCTGGACGGCCAAGGAAGCCCCGAGCAGCCAGACCGCGGCATGGCCGACGCCGGCAGCGAGCACGGCGGTGTCACTCCAGATTCCACGGTGCAGCGGCATCAGCGCCATCCGCAGCTGGTCCAGCGAGTGGCTCCAGGGATCGCGCAGCCAGATCGTGTCCTGTCCGACCTGGTAGCCACCGACCGTGTCGCCGAGGACGTGGCTGCGGAGCAGGATGTAGGACGCGATGGCCAGCGCGTAGGGGACCGTGCAGAGCGCGGCCCGCACGAATCGACGTGCAGCTGCGTTGCCCCGCCCGGGGACGAGCAGCGCCAGAACCGCGATGCCTGCCGGAGCGGACAGCCCGGCTTCCTTCGCGAACAGCGCGACGGCGAAGCCCAGCACCGACAGCGCGTAGAAGGCGTGCGGTCCCCCACGCTGCCAGCGCGCGAAGCAGGCGAGCGACGCCGCGACGAACGTCGCGCTCACGAGGCTCAGTCGGCACGACAGCCAGTGGTCGATCTCGGGGAACGCGGGCCCGAGGGCGAGGATCGCTGCCGCCGCCGTCGCGAGGCCTGTGCGCAGTCCGAGTTGGATCGCCAGCGCACGCACCGCACACAGGCACGCGAGGTGCCAGAGCGCGTTCTGCGTCGCGGCGCCCGCGTAGGACAGCCCGTGGACCGACTGGTCCGCTGTCCAGAGCAGCATCGTCAGCGGCCGGTAGAGCTTGAGCGGGATCTCGTCCGGCCAGGGAGTCCAGAAGAAGAACTCCGTCGACAGCCCCAGCCCGACGGTCCCGAAGGTCTTCCCGACGAGCCCGAACAGGAAGTCGTCGCCCGTGAACCAGCCGTCGAACGTCCGGGCCCGGACCCAGACGACCAGGGCGGCGAGCAGGAGGGTCTGCACGACCCAGCCGCGGGCGTCCGATCGGACGGGCGACTTGGCTTGGGTGGAAGGCACGGGACGTTGGGGGGCGACCGGATGCCGGACGCGCGGGGATGAGCTTGCTCCGAGCGACAGAAGGACGGACAGCGGAGTCTATCCCGCGTCCGGGATGCGCCACGGACCGCGCGGGGTGTTCTGATTCGGGGCGGATTCCACGTCGGCGTGGTGACTTTTTTGACAGAAGTTGCCTCAAATCGAGGCATCCGGATTCCGTCATGCAGCAAGCGTCGCGCCGTATGGTCAGCCCGAAGCGACCCGGCCGTCGAAGCACGTATCCTCCGGTCGGATCGGACCATGCGGCTGCGCAGCCTGCGCGCGAAGCGGAGTGCTGGCGCGCAGTGATTCGGTAGAGCGAAATCAGGGGGGGGTCGGGCCCGCAAGCGGTGATTTTTGGAGGGTTTGAGAACCCTGTTGCCTCGTGCAACTTGCACGTTCCCCGGCGTGCCTTCCTGCCTTCTCGGCTGCCGGGGTGACCCTTCTCACTCTCCGGCCAACGGCCGCGACCCTGATCGCAACACCCCCCATGTCTATCTCGTCTCGATTCCGCCTCCCGGCGGCTACCCTGTCCAGCTTGGTGCTGGCGGGGCTGATCCAGGCCGACCTCACGGCTCAGGCCGGCATTCCGACAGACGTCCCGACCGGCGGCGTCCCGAGCCCGCTGTTCGGCGCCCAGCCGTTCGTGCGGAAGCTCCTCCGCTTCGAGGAGTTCGGCACCTACGACTTCCCGACGGTCCGTGCGATGACCGGTCGTGCTCTGCCGACTCCGCCGGCGACAGACTGTTGTCCGACCGGCCCGGAGCTCGACGCCTTCATGGAAGCCGCGGAGAACATGTTCCCGTGGCCGGAGCGACGGGCCAA
>JBEAPQ010000130.1:0-10534 GCA_041164325.1 Planctomycetota bacterium
CGGCACGGCGAGCCCGAGGACGCGTCCGCGCGCGTCGATGACTGCGCCCCCGTAGTTGGCGGGCGACGTCCAAGCGTCGATCTGGATCGCGCGTCCGAACAGGCGCCGCGTCGCGGACACGATGCCGGTGTGCACGCTCGGGCGACCGCGTGGAGCGAACGTCCGACCGAGCACGAACGCCCACTGCCCGACCTGTACCGAGTCCGGCGCCGCGAGCTCCGGGACCGGGAGGTCCGTGGCGTCGATCTTCAGGAGGACGAGACCGCGGCTCGTGTCTTCGCCATGGCGCACGGCGTTGAACGTGCGGCCATCCGGCAGCGTGACCAGGATCGTCGTCGGGTCGAAGCTCAGCGCGAACCGCGCGGCGAGAATCCAACCGTCGGCCGACAGCACGAGGCCCGTCGACGCTCCCTGGGCCTGCAGGAAGCCTGCGCCCTGGCCGATCTTGCCGAGATCGTCCTCGCGCTCAGCACCCGACTTCGGTCGATAGGGGCCGAGCTGGTGCTTCCGAAGCAGGCGGTCGAGCACCTCGTCCCCGAGTTGGCGCAGGTCCTCGGCCTCGAACGCCCCGTCCTTCGGCGCGAGTCCTTTCTGACGCCAGAGTTCGCCGACCTCGATCGGATCCACGCGCTCGAAGAGCTGCTCGAGCAGCTCCTTCTTCATCCGCGACGGGCCCGCGCGCCCCACGGCATCGGCACCCTCGTCCGCGCCCAGCACGCGCCGGACGCCGCCGTAGGTCTCGATGCGGACGACCGACCCGGCCACCCGGTCCGTCGCAGCCTGCAGGACCTGCTGGACCTGGAGGAGATCCGCAGACGGGTCCTGGGCCACGAGACCCGTGGCCAAGACCAGCGCGGGGACGAGACGCAGGGTCATCGGCGCCCCTCCGTCAGCGTGAGCTTCCCGCGCAGGACCTCGTTGCCGCGCTTCCAGGTGAGCTCGACCTCCGAGCCCGCGCCGTGCCGCGCCATCTCCTCGGCGAACTCGGCGCAGCTCCGCACGGACCGATCCCCGACGCGGACGATCAGGTCATCCGGGCGCAGCCCGAGCGCCGCGGCCGGCGAAGCGCGGGCAATCCGCTCGACGTAGGCCGGCGGTGAGCGACGCCCGCCCTGGTCGAAGAGCCGGATGCCGTGGTATCCGGGTGCTGTGGGTGCAGCCTCCTCGGCGTCTGCCTCGGGGACCTTCCCGTGCACGAATCGGTCGACGTAGGCGATCAGGTCGGCGCAAGGAATGGCGGCCGACACGAGCGTGTTGGTCTCGACGGCCTCGAGGACGCGGGCGTTCAGGCCGACGAACCGCCCGTCGAGCGTGAACATCCCACCGCCGTACTGGCCCGGGTTGTTCGGCGCGTCGGTCAGGATCAGCCGTCCCTCGAAGCGCACGTCGGCGAGGCGGTGCCGGAGCGGCAGACCGGGCTCGGTGGTCGCCGCGACGACGCCGAGCGAGGCGCCGACCTTCTCCCCGAACTCGGCGAGACGGAACGCATTGCCGAGCGTGACGACGAACGTCCCGTTCTCTGGCACGTCCCGCGACAGCGGCACCGGCCGTAGGGGCGCTCGCACGCGGGACGGGTCGATCTTCAGGAGTCGCACCCCGAGGTCCGGCTCGGGCGGCAGGAGCTCCGCCTCGTGCACCGACCCGTCGGCGAGCACGACGCGGGTCTGACCCGGCTGGACCATGACGAGGTCCAGCGTCAGCACGTGCCCGGACTCACTGACGATGACGCCCGACGCGTACGGAACGATCGTCTTCAGACCGGATGCCCCGTGCACCTTGACGACGCTCGGCAGCTGCTCGTGCACGAGCTTCTCGACGGGTGAACTGGCCTTGCGCTCGGCGAAGACGCCGTCCTGCGCGGTGGCGCTGCCCGCCGACAGGACGAAGGCCGTCATCAGGACCACAGGGAGTCGATGCGCGTCGTTCCTCACCGCGTCTCCTCGAAGAGTTCCTCGTCGAGCGGACCGGGCACCGGCTCGAGCATCCGCCACGTCGTCGACAGGACGCCATCCCGGATGATGCGCGCGCCCTCTCGATCAGCACGCAGCTCGATCGTCGCGCGCTGGACCGGATCGCGGTAGCGGCATCCGAGCGGCCTGCCGTCGAGGTCGAACCACGCCTCCAGGCCCCCGTCGCCCGGCAGACCGACACGGAAGCCTGGCCGGCCACCCGCGTGCACGCCGCCGAGCAGTTCGCCCGAAGCCACGAGGTCCCGCAGCTCGGGACCGTCGACCAGGAACACGTTGGCCGCACGGATGCGCGCGAGCTTCGCCCGTTCCTCGTCGGTCGGATCGCGGGAAATCCCAGCCTCGGTGCGGGCGTGGAACGTCCCGTCCGCGCGCAGCACGAGCGCGTCCCCGGACGCCGTGTCGATGCGCAGGTGGCCGCGGGCACGGCGCACGACGACCTCCGCGTCGGGACCGACGAAGCGCACCGTCCAACCCGTCGCAGGCTCCGCACGGCCGACCGGGCGCGCGAGCACCTCGAGCGCGGTCCGCCGGTGCTCCGCGGAAGCGAGCCGGTCTTCTTGCCGACTCGAGCCTGTATCGAGGCGACGCAGCGGCAAGACGGCTGTGACAGCCTCACCGAATCCGCCGTCACCGCGCTGCGGACGGAACGCGAGCTCCACCCAGGTCCCGGAGGGCAGCACGCCGATCCGCGTCGCGAGCTGGTTCGCACTCCGGAGCTCTTCACCTTCGAAACGGAGGAGCCACGTGCCGAGACCGACGCCGTGGGCGACCACGTTCGAGTCGGCGAAGATCGATTGGACGAACACCCCACCCGTTCCGTCCCGCTCCATGAACCACGCGTTGAGGTCGAGCGTGCCGTGCTCGGCGAACCGACCTGCCATCAGGTCGCCGAGGAAGTTGCGGATCTGGTGGGATGCGATCGCGAACCCGACGCCGACGTTGACGCGTCCGCGCTGGTCCTGGATCGAGATGCGCCCGTTGATCCCGACGACCTCGCCCGTCATGTCGAACAGCGGCCCACCCGAGTTGCCCGGGTTGATCGGAACGTCGACCTGGATGCAGTCGGGGTAGACGAGCGCACGGTTGCCGCGACCCGGCTGGTAGCGGTGGGTGCCGGACACGATTCCGAACGTCGTCGTCGGCTGGAAGTCGGACGCGAGCAGGAACGGGTTGCCCATCGCGAAGACCTGCTGCCCGGTCAGCAGCTGCTCGCTGTCCCCGAGTTCAGCGTGGGGCCACGGCCGCCCGTCATGCGGCGCGTCGAGCAGGAGGACCGCGAGGTCCGAGCCGGGGTCGACGCCGAGCACGGTTGCCCCGTACAGCTCGCCGTCGGGGAGCCCGATCTTCATCCGCGACACCTTCGCGCCGCCCACGACGTGGAAGTTGGTCAGCACGAACCCAGCGGGGTCGAAGATCACCCCTGAGCCGCCGCCCGGACTGTCGAGGGGCATGACGGCACACACCGCGGGTGCAACGCGTGCCATGACCGCCACGCGCGCCTGCTCTGCCGCTTCCACGACGGCCTGGAAGTCGTTCTGCGACTGCCCCGGCAGGGCAGTGACGAGCGCCAGCAGCGCGACAGCAGTGGGGGCCTTGGTCACAGCTTGAGCAGGCGCGGGTCCGCGAACACGCAGTGGTCACCGAGGTCGTAGCTCGCGCCGAAGTCGACCTCGAGGGTCAGCTGGTTGCCGGCGCCGAGCGGCACGCGCAGCGTCTCCACCGAGCCGAGGGTGACGTGCTTCCGCTCGACGAGCACGGTGTCGTCCAGCAGGATGCGGAACACCGCGTCCGCGGGACCGGTGCTGCGCGCGTCGATGCCGATCGTCGTCTCGAACACGTCGAAGGACCGCGCATCGATGTTCCAGCTCAAGCGCGCGCGGGGGAACAGGCAGAGCCCCCGCGAGAACGCACGGTTGCCGAGCCGCAGGCCTGTGCCACCGGGCGCCTCGCCGACCAGGAACGGACGAACCACGTCGAAGGCAGGCGTCTGCTCCACGGTGTCGGGCACCAGAGCATCGAGGCGCAGGACCCGCGACGAGCGCACGTCGATGCGATCGATCTGGTCGAAGCCGAGCCTGACCTCGGGCCCCTCGGCGAGCGCGAACGTCGCCACACCGCCCTCCGCGCGCACCCAGCGCGCGACCAGCGTCGGGCCGTCGCTCGCGAGATGGACGCGCACGCTCGGCGCGGGCGGCGCGACCGGCACCACGCCGTGGTCGACGCCGAAGACGAGTCCGTGGATCTGGTCGAGGGGAACCGTCCGCTCGCCGCGGTAGTCGACGCGGAGGCGTCCCTCTTCGAACGCGAGCACGCGCACCGACAGCCGGGTCAGCTTGCCGGAGTTGCGGTTCCACGCGAACAGCAGGTCCGTCGTCTGGGGCGGCTCGGCGACCGCCTCGGCAAAGCCGCTGTCCGCAGGCGCCGCGGATTCTGCCTCGAAGCGGAGCGCGCGCAGGTGCACCAGACCGAGGGGAACCGGCGCATCGAAGCCGAGCTCGAAGCGGGCCGTGCTCCCGTCCGCGCCAACCATCTGCGCACCGAACACAGCGCCGGAGCGTAGCCAGACCTTGCCGGGCCCCGCCTTCGCCAGCGACCGACCGCCCGGACACGTCACGGACTCCACTTCGTCGAGCAGCAGCGCAACCGACGAGCCGTCGGCCCGCGTGACTTCGATCCTCTCGTCGGCAACCGCGACGCGGGCTCCGGCGATCTGCTCGCCTGCCACCGACCGTAGCGTCACCTGCTGGGACTGCGCCGCGCCCAAGAGTCCCGCGAGCGCGGCGAGGTGGACCGCACGCCTCATCGCCGCCGCGCCCCTCCGCCCAGGCGCCCGAAGTAGCGCTTGAGCAGATCGCGGTCGCGCTCGGGCAGGCCCGTGGTCACCTCGGCCTCGATCTCCTTCCGGTCCCGGTCCTTCAGGTTGCCCCAGCGGTCACCGACTCCCGGCACCTTGCCGAGCGATCCGACGCGGGATTCGCCGTCCGGTGCTGCGCTCTCCGATGCGGGCGACGTCGTCGGACTGTTGCCGGTCGGATTGCCGCCCGACTGCTGCTCCTGCCGCTCCATCTCCTCGATGATCTTCTCGAGCTTCTCGACGATGTCCCGCTGGCGCTCCTGGGTCGGATCACCGGTCCGGGACTTCTTCAGGTCACGCTCGACGCCCTTCATCGCGTCGGCCAGTTGGTGGAGCGGGTCGTCGAGCTGCATCTGCAGCTCCGCGGACCGCTGGAGTGCGACGGCACGGAAACGTTCCGGCGCGGTCGGGAACAGTCGGAGGTAGTCCTGGAACGCCTGCGCCGCGTGGCCGGGCATCGGCACGTCGGCCAACGACGACGCGTAGAAGAACGCGACCTCGGCATCGAGCGGCGTCCGGTTCCGATCCTGCTGCAGGAAGTCGGCGAAGACCTGCGCGGCACCGTCCGGGTCGTCGCCATCCAGCAGCGCACGGCCGAGGTGATAGCGGGCATGGGCGCGCACGTAGAGGTCGTCACCCGCGAGAAGCTTGGCAAGGGCGAGGACGGCCGCGGGGTCGCCGTCGAACGCAGCGCCCGCCGCATCCCCGAACGACGGCACGAGTTCCTGCAGGAACTCGTCGGCTGCGATCGCGAACGACGACTCGTCGGCCGCAGCACGGAAGCCCGTGATCGCCTCGTCGCCCGCACCGAGTTCGCGCGCATGCGCGAGGAAGGCCGCGACGTCGAACGGCCGGAACGGCGGATCCTCGCCCTGGGCGCAGAGCGGCGCAGCCGCCCCGAGACCGACCAGGCAAAGCGAGATCCACGTCGCGCGGCGTCCGCTCATCGACCCTGCCCCTGTGCGTCCTTCGCCATCTTGATCGCCATCTGCCGGAGCAGATCCTCGACGCGGCCCTGCTGGTCTGCCAGGACGGACGCCTCGTCTTCGCGGCCCGCAACGCCACCCGCCTGCTGCTCGTCGAACTCGACGGTCCGGCGGTTGACGTGCTTCTGCTTGATCATCACGAGCTTCAGCTCGGCCGACATCGGCACGAGGACTGGCTGCCCGCTGCTGTCGTTGGACGAGCCGCCCTGCGCTTCGTTCTGCTCGATCTGCCGACGCAGCGCGTCGATCAGGTCGGTCAGAGCGGCTTCGACGTCGGCCTGGATGGCCTGGGTCGCGCGCCCGGTCTTCGCCTGCTCGAGCCGCTCTCCGAGTCGCGTCAGGTCGTCACGCAGCATCTCGACGACCAGCGGGAAGCCCGCACTCGTGCCCTCTTCCTGGAGGAGCTTGAGCGCGTCGCCAGCCTCGCCCGAGAGTCCGTGTTCGCCGAGTGCCAGCGCACGCGCGCGTTCGACGACCTGGGCGGGGACGACCCCGTCGGCGGTGACGATGTTCGCGGCGAGGCGATCGGCAGCCTTCGTGCGCGTCGACAGGTCGCGCTGCTTCTCGAGCATCGCCTGGAACCGCTCCTCGAGCGCACGCAGCACCTCGTCCTGGAGCTGCTGGCGCAGCTGCGAGAGCGCCTCTTCGAGTTCGTCCTGGGCCTTCTCGAGCTGCTCTTGTGCGTCCTGCTGGTCCTGACGCGCCTGCCCCGGCTTCTGTTCCTTGAGCTGCCCGGCGGCGGCCTTCTGTTCGGGAACGGCCTGCTGCACGTTGCGCTTGCCGGGCGTCTGGCTCGCCCCGTCCTCCGACTCGCTCTTCTGGCGGTCGTCCGACTCCATCTCCTGCGCGAGCCGGTCGGTCGCAGCCTGCGTCGCTTCCTGCGCCTCGGCCTGGTCCTCGAACGGCAGCTCCATCAGCTGCCGCTTGGTCTCCTCGGTCATCCGGTCGATCTCCTCGACCGTCTGCTCCAGCCGGCGCTTGGCCTCGTCCATGTCGGGCAACGCGTTCTCGGGCTGGTTCTGGCCGAGCTGCTTCTGGGCCTGGCCCATCGCGCCGGCGGCAGCCTTCGCAGACCGGGCCCCCTGCTGCGGATCGGAGGGCTGGCCGTCCTCGGGCTTCTGGCCGGGCGAAGCAGGGTCCTCGCTCGGCTCTGCGCCTTCTTTCCCGAGCTTGTCCAGGCGCTCGGCGAGGTTCTCGGCGCGCTGGGCGAGGTTGCCCTCACGGGCTGCCATGTCCGCCGCCTTCTTGGGTTCCGTCGAGAGCCCCGCGGCGTTGGCCTCGTCCCGCAGCGACTTCTGTTCCGTGAGGAGCGCGTCCGCCGCGTTGCGAGCGGCTTCCAGATCGCGGAGGCGCTGGGCGAGCGCCTCACTCCGGGCGGCGGCCTCTTTCTCGGCGCGCTGTTCCTCGAGGAGATCCCCGACGCGGTCGCGGTACTCCTCGAGGCGTTCGATCTCCTGCAGCAGGCTGTCCACGTCGGTGGACCGGGACAGCAGCAGGTCCAGCAGCGCTTGGAGGTCGCCCTGCAGTGCAGCCATCGACGACAGGGCCTCGTCGAAGCGCGCATCGCGGATCAGCCCCGCGATCCCGTCCAGCGAGACCTTCAGGCGTCGCTCCTGGATCAGCCGGTTGCCGGCGGACAGGACCTCCGCCTCGGCGGGATCGGACTCGAGTTTGACCGCATGCAGCTTCTGCATGCGCGCGTGCAGGTCCTCGAAGCGACGCCGGGCTTCTGCCTCGAGTTCGGTCGCCCGATCTTGGGCCGCGACGGACGGAACGGCAGCGAGGCCCGCCAGGAGGCTGACGAGCACCGGACCGAGCTTGCTGCTGTTCGGGGTCATGGGTGGTCTGGGATCGATGGGCGCGCGGGCTCCGGCACAGGCTACTGCTTCCGCTTGCCGCCTGCCGAGGGCTCGGGGTCATCCCCGAAGATGCCCGCACCCTCGGCCTCGGCGAGGCGCTCCAACTCGCGCTGCAGCTCTTCCTCGGTGCGGATCACGATCCGCAGCGTCTCGACGAGCTCGGAGAGGCTCTCGTTCTTCTCCATCTGCGCGAGGACACGGCGCAGTGCTGCGACGACTTCGGCCAGTCCGTCGACCGCCATCCGTCGGTCCTCTTCGGCGCCGCGCTCGGCGAATGCGGCCGTGCGGGCCGTGGCCGGGGGGAAGCCGGTCGCCACGACCTCGCGCAGCGGATCGACGACCCGCGCAACGCTGGCGCGCACGATGTTGGGCTCGAAGAGCCGGTTGTTGGCGTACTCCTCGAGGATCACGGAGTAGCGGTCGGCCGTCACACCGGTCTCCGCGCCGAGGCCGTTGAGCTGTCGCGCGAGCGTGCGCATGCGAAGGCGCGCGCGATCGGCCGCTGGGTCCGAAGACGACGGAGACAGCACCTCCTCGATCTCGGTGCGTGCGTCCTCGACCCGGGTGATGATCCGTTCCAGCTCGCGGCGCTGCTCTTCCTGACGCCGCCGCAGCTCCTGCAGCAGCTTCTCGCGCGTGACGACCCGGAACGTCCGGATCTCGCTCGACCCGACCTGTGGTTCCGGTTCCTTGCCGTCCGTCGCATCGAAGCGCAGCGAGAGCAGCAGGCCGGGGCGGATCGGGTTCCGCTCGGAGTCGGGATCTGGGTCGACGAGGAGTGGCTTCAGGTCGAACACGAGACCGAGCTCTTGTTCCTCGGCTCCCACCAGGAGCGGGCCCGCCCATTCGACGGCGACGACGTCGAACGCAGCAGCGCTCTCGTCACCCGCCGTTGCGTCCATCGTCCTGGCGAACGCAGTCACAGCAGCCACGCCGTGGTCGTCGGTGAGCCGCAGCAGGCCCGGGATCCGCGCTTCCGCAGTGATCAGGGAGCCAATGCCCTGGCTCTCGTATTCCACCCCGGGCGCCGTGTCGGGCACGACGCGGAGCGCGATCTGTGGCGGGCTCGCCGGGCCGAGATCGTCGGCATCGACCAGTTCGATGCGGACGACACCGTCGACCGCGGGAAGAAGGTCGCCGCTGACGGTGACGCCATCGGGCCCCATCAGCATCGGCACGGGCTCGTCCTCGCCGAAACGCAGGCGCGCCGCGCGGAGCGACTTGCTGCTGACGGCACGGATCGAGACGCGGCCGCCCGCCGTCACGTCGAGCATGCCGCCGACGTCCGACGAGCGGAGGGGATCGCTACCGACGTAGGCAGGAGCGTGGACCGCGACTTCGAGTTCGAGGACGCGCGGACGTTCGACGATGCGGACCACGAGCGGGTCCGAGACTCCGTCGCCGCCGGCCGCGACCAGCTCGACGTCTTCGAGCACCGACGCGAGCGTGGTCGTGAAGGTCGAGGGGCCGGTCCGATCCATCCGCCGCGTCGCGCGTTCACCACCCGAGAACGTCGCGATGAGATCGACCTCGTCCGGGATCGCGCCTTCGACCTCCACCCGCAGCACGAGATCCTCCCGCTCGGCGAGCCGGATCTCGCGAACGCCATCGACCGACGCGAACGCGAGTCGCGTCGCGCGCGGCCACGTCACGGTGCCGAGCATCAGATTGCGCTGCGCCCAGACGCCAGGATCCGCCACCAGCGACAGGAACACGACGATCCACGCGAGCGCCGCTGCAAGTCCCCCACCGAAGGCCAAAGTTCGTCGGGCATCGAGCGCGCGGACCGCATCGATCTCCGACAGCCGCGTCGCGGCGTCCCGCACCACGCTCTGCATCAGGGCGTCCGACTGGCCGCGGACCAGGCCGCGCTCCAGGTCGCGCTCGAACTCCACGGCACTGATCAGCACTTGGCGGAGACCTGCGTCGCTGCGTTCGATCGCCAGCGCGAGTTCGCTGTCATCGAGGTCGACGGTCAGCGGGCGCGACACGGAGCGACGCCAGGTGGCGAAGACGAGCCAACCGGCCACACACAGGAGCACGAAGCGGTACGGGCGCTCGAGTTCCAGCCAGCGGTCGAGGCCGTAGCTGATGACGAGGAACGCCGCGAGAACCCCGGCGAGACGCGCCGCGCCCTCGATGAGGATTCCGGTGCGGGCGCGGGCCCGAAGCCCGCGGAAGACGTCGTGCGCGGCCTTCACAGCAGGTTCACCCTCTTGCGGAGCCACCACTCGGCAGCGAGCAGCGCGGTGATCAGGACGATGGTGACCCAACCGTCCCACAGCGTACGAGCCGTGGTGAACGTCTCGATCCGCGTCGCGGACGGAATCGCTTCCACCGCGGCGAGGAAGCCCGCAGGGTCGCGGACCAGGACGCCCCCCGGCGCCGCAGCGATCGCCGAGAGTTCGGACAGGTCGATCGGTCCTTCCTTCTCGAGCGCGGCCGGGACGACCTCGAAGGAGGCCCCGGCGGGACGGCCTTCCGGCGCATCCATCGCTTCCACGCGGTGGAAACCCGTCATCCGCGGGCGGAGCCACGCTTCGAAGCGCCCCGGCACACCCTCGACCGCGTCCAGCGCGAGCGGCTCATCGCCGCCCTCGGGACCACGCACGCGGACCTCGAGCCTGTCGGCAGCCAGCGGACCGAACGTCTCGTCGCGCGCCTCTGCGACGACGCGGACCGCCTGGCCCAACTCCAGCCGCGACTCGTCGACACCGATCCGAAGCCGGCTGTTGCCGGCGTTCAGGCGGCCCTCGAACAGGTAGCGAATGCCGCGGACCCAGAGCCGGTCGTACGCCGACTCGCGGATGCTCCGCCAGCGATAGACGTCGTCGGTGCCCAGGAAGAGCACGCGTCCGGCTCCGA
>JBEAPQ010000131.1:0-3564 GCA_041164325.1 Planctomycetota bacterium
AGCTGCCGTCGCTGTGGAACGTCGTCCGGGGGGACATGAGCCTCGTCGGTCCGCGGCCCCTGCTGACCGACTACCTCGCGCACTACAGCCCGCGACAGGCCCGTCGTCACGAGGTCCGTCCCGGGATCACTGGCTGGGCGCAGATCAACGGTCGCAACGACCTGCCCTGGGAGGACAAGCTCGAGCTCGACGTCTGGTACGTCGAGCATCGAAGCCTCTGGCTCGACCTCCGCATCCTCCTCCGAACCCTGACCGTGCCGTTCCGCCGCCGAGGCATCAGCCGCGCGGGCTACGCGACCGCGCCGCGGTTCAAGGGTGGCGACGAGGACGGCGGCAAGCCGTGATCGGTCACTTCCGTTGTGCGACCGCCCCGCGACTTCGTGACGGCCGTTCCCGGCCTGAGACCGGTTGGCTTCAGCGGCCTAGTCCGAGTCTTCCGGGGGCACTTCAAGGACGGCCTTCCATGAGGCAGCCAATGCGACCGGCGTGGTCGTCTCCGACGCTGCGCGCGCCGCTGCTTGGAAACGCTGCCTCTCCTCGGACTTGGTAGCGAGCCGAAGCAACGCTAGGAGGATTTCTTCTTCGTTCTCGGGTTCAACAACGATTCCACAGCCAGCGCGCTGGATGATGTCGGCCAAGTCGCTGTCAGGCTCAGCGACTCCGAGAATTACGCTTCCCGCACCCAGAGCGGGGTAGATCTTGCTCGGAACAGAGACGAGCGACGCACGACGATCTAGTGCGACGCAGGCGATATCCGTGTGGCGGATGACCCATCGCCACTCAGCATCCGTCAGCGGAGGCAGCACGTAAGCGCTCGGTCGGTCACGCACCTCCGCGGTGAGTTCACGGGCCCGCGCCCCGCGCGCAGACACTACCACTGCAACATCCTGCGGAACTAGATCAAGCAGTCGACCCAAAGCTCGGCCGAGCGCAGCGACATCGTGCACTTCTCCCGCAGTGCCAACATATGTAATGACAATACGCCCGTCGAGCCTGCCAGCGATGTCGTCGGGCGGACTTTCGTGATCAATGTCCTCGAGCATCTCGCGAGATCCGGTCGGAATCACATGTACCGGTTGAACCAGTCCATGTCGCCTGACGAGTTCGTCGCGAACGCGCCCGCCTAGGGCAACGACTGCATCTGCGCGCTGTAGCCCCACCCGGACCATCTGCCTCACGATGCGCAGCGCCGGTCGCGGGAGCCGCCGCCGTACTAGGAGGGCGTCCGGGTAGACGTCGTAGACGAGCACGATGAGTCGCGACCGACGTCGCCGGAGCGCCATCACGAAGGGCAGCCAGAATGGATTCGTCGTCACGACCGTCGCGTCGGGCACCCATCCGTGAGACGCGCCGTGGCGCAACCACAGCGGTGCTAGGAGTACACGAGCCCGTACGCTTAGGGACCAAACGCCGCCGCGCGCCCGCGCCGCGTTCCATGCGCGCTCGTCGAGCGCTGTCCGTTGGACCACGACCCACCCAGGGACAGCCCTCAGGGACGCCACGAGGTCGTCCGTCACCCGGCCCGAGACTGCAGTCAGGACGAGGGCGGTCGGCACGGTCGAAACCTCCGTCACCACGACGCTCGGACGTCCCGCACCGTAACCTCACGCCGACGACGGAGGGGGGTCAGTCGTGCGGATCCTGGCGCAGGCGTTGGTTGCTGCCCGAGGTGGATCTGTCACCGTCTTGCGTGACTTCATCGCCTCATGGCCGACCGAGGATGACTTGCTCGTCATCTGCTGGCGTCCCGAGGCCGCCGAAATCCTAGCGGCGACCGGCGTACCTGTGGTGACGGTGCGAGCACGCAGCACCGAGTCTGCGCTGGTAAGGCTCGCTCTCGATCGACCGCAATCGCTCCGCGGATTTGATCCTGACGTTGTCTGGTCGCAGGCAACGCTCATGCCACGATGTTCGGTGCCGCAGGCGATTCATCACCAGGATATCGGCAGCTTCACTGACTTGCACCCACCGACCCTCCGACAGCGGCTCAAGCTGGCGCAACAGGCTCGCGACCTCCGTCGCGCAGACTTGACAATTACGAACAGCGAGGTGCTCCGTCGAGCCATCGCGGAGCGCCATCCGGAAGTTGGTCGCACCGTCGTCATTCGCAACGGCTTCGACCTACGACCGTTCGATGATGCGGCGAGCGACCCAGAAGCACCGCATACGACGCCGCACGTGCTCGTTCCCCAGACAGGAGCGCCCCACAAGCGGAACGCGCTCGTGGCAGACGTCCTCGCGGCCCTGCTCGAGGACCCGCTGTCCCCATTCGCTCGCGTGCGCCTCACCGTTGCCGGCTTCGGGGACTATCGCGACCTCCGCAGTCGGCTCTTGGCCTTGCGACTCCCGGTGTCGGCAGAGTTCACTGGCTACGTGTCACGGGCGGAGATGGCAGGGCTGTACGCATCGGCGAACGCCGTGCTCATCACCTCGGCGGGCGAGAGCTTCTGCAACCCGATCATCGAAGCGCACGCAGCGGGACGCCCCGTGGTGACGGCGCCCTTCCCCGTCGCCAGGGAGTTGGCGGGCCCGATGAGCCTCGTCGCTACGTCATTTCAGGCGAACGCTCTGGCTGCCGAGCTTCGGCACGCGCTCGAGCCGGCGCGGTGGACTGCTGCGGTCCGAGCAGCTGGACGGAGGCACGCGCATCGCTTCCTCGCCGAACAGCAGGCCGCGACGCTCCGAGCGGAGCTCGCAGGACTGCGGCACTTGGGGCATGGCCCTGCCGCGGGCCAGTCTGCACCGTGGCGCGAGGGGTGACGGGCGTGCGAATCCTCCTGACGACCAATGAGCCCTCGGAGCACCTGCGTCCGCTCTGGACGGGACTCGCCGAGCTCGGGAATGAGGTGCACGTGCTGTTCGATCGCGAGCACGGCCGCTTCGGGGACCTCGAGTCTGTCGCCCACCCGCTCGTCGAGACGACGGTCCTGCCCGAACGTCGCGGGCTGGTGCCGACTCCTGCCTCGTTGGCGGGCCTCATCGACACATGGCCAGATGCGGTGATCGTGGGTGGCTACGCAGCACGCTCCTCCCGGCTCGCGCTGATGACGCGACGCAGGCGCTCCCAACGCCGAGTACTGCTCGTCGAGCGGCCCGATCCCCACCGTCCGTGGTGGCGTCGTGCCGTTCGCGCGGCGCGCATCCGGACGACGCTCTCTCGGGTCGATGCCGTGTGGGCTATGTCTGAGGCCGGTCGTCGCGTCTACGAGCGTCTCGGCGCTCATGTAGAGGCCCTCATCCCCTATCCGCTCCCGCGGTACGTCCTTCGGTTCGAGCGGAATCTCCCCGTGCGGTGGGACGCTGGAGCCGGCATCCGCGTTCTCGTGGCCGGACAACTCGTCGCAGGAAAGCGGCCGCTCCTAGCGGTCGCAGCTCTGCGCGAACTGCAGCACCGCGGCGCACTCGAGTCTGCGACCTTCGCGGGTGAGGGCAACCAACGCAAAGCAGTCGAGGCTGCCGCTGCGAATCTTCCCATCCGAATGGTCGGTCAATTCCCGATGATGGAGATGCCCGAGTTGATGGGCAGCCATCACGTGCTCCTCCACCCATCTCGTCACGACGGTT
>JBEAPQ010000132.1:0-9525 GCA_041164325.1 Planctomycetota bacterium
GCCCAGGTTGCGAGGCGGCCGGGTCCCTTGGTGGGCGTGGCCCACTGGAGCAGCGACAGGATCACATCACGGCCGTCACGGATGATGTGGACGGTGCGCGTCGCGGGGAACAGCGCGTGGAGCAGCGGCAGTCGACGCACGAAGTCAGGCGTCTTCTCGCCGCCGAAGCGCTTGCCCTTCGCGATCGCCAGCTCCTCGTAGAGAGCGCCGACGAACGAGGCGTAGGTCGAAGCCCGCGCCGCGGCGCGCTCGACGGCCGCTTCGTCCAGGCCGAGGCGCGGAAACCGGTGGTATTCGCGGACGCCTGCCAGCACCTCGTCCGTGAGCGGGATCGCGTCGCCGGCCAGGGCCTGCGCAGAGAGTCCGAGCTTCTCGACCGAACGCGTGACGAAGTGCGTGTCGTTCGCGACCGCCAGGTCCGCATGGGCATCGAGGATGCGCTGGAGGAGCGTCGTGCCGGACCTTGGGCAGCCGACGACGAACACGCGGGGGTCAACGGGGGAGGAATCAGCCATGGGAGAGTGGTGGAAGGTTGCTCTGCATCGCGCGCATGTCGCGGTAGCGGCCGGGTCGGGCGAGGAGTTCGGCGGGCGAACCGACTTCGGCCATCCCACCGCCGTCGAGGCAGACGATGAGGTCGGCCGACTCGGTCATCGCCGTCTCGTGTGTGATCAGGAGCGTCGTGCGGTTGTGGGCCAGCGCGCGCAGTGCGGTGATGACCTCGAGGCGGGTCCGCTCGTCGAGGCCGGTCGTCGGCTCGTCGAGAATCAGGATGGGGGTGTCCCGCATCGCGGCCCGCGCGATGGCCAGGCGCTGACGCTGCCCGTGGCTCAGCGTGGCACCGCGCTCGCCCACCAAGGTGTCGTAGCCGTCCGGAAGGCGCTCGATGAACGAGTCTGCCGAGGCGAGGCGGGCGGCGGCAGCGACCTCCTCATCCGTCGCTTCCGGCAGTCCGTGGGCGATGTTGTCCCGGACGGTGCCCGAGAACAGCACGGTGTCCTGCAGCACCATCGAGACCTGGCGTCGCAGCGAGCGCAGCTTGTAGGAACGGACGTCGCGGCCATCGACCAGCACGGTCCCCTCGGTTGCGTCGTAGAGCCGAAGCACGAGGTTGGCGAGCGTCGACTTGCCGATCCCGGACGGCCCGAGGATCGCCAGGGTCTTGCCGTGGGGAACGGTGAGATCGATCCCGCGGAGGATCGGTCGGTCGGCGTCGTAGCCGAACGCGACGTCCCGGAACTCGAGGTCGCCCCGGAGCGCCGGTGCCTCGACCGCATCGGGGCGGTCCTGGACATCGGGTGAACGCTCGAGGACAGCGACGACCCGTTCGCCGGCAGCGGTGGCCTTGGCGATGCGGCCGGTGTACTTCGCGAAGTCCTTGGCGGGTCGGAAGCTCCGCTTCAGGTAGGTCAGGAAGATCACGAATTCGCCGAGCAGCAGATCGCCGCCCATGACGAACCGTGCGCCCTGGAACAGGACCAGCGCCGTCGCGATCGCCAGCAGCACGTCGACGATGCGGCCGAGGTTGGCCGACAGCTTCGCCGTCTTCATGTCCTGCTTCTGGCTCTCCCGATTCTTGCCCGAGAAGCCCTCGGCGAACGCGTCCTCCAGGGAGAGGGCCTGCACGACCTTGATCGCGCTGATCGACTCGCTGGCGGTGGACGCCATCGCGCCCTCGCGTTGGCGCTGCTTGCGTGCGGCGCGATGGATCTTGCGGCCGAGGTTGGAGGTCGACCACCAGAACAGGGGCAGGACCGTCATCGCGAGCAGCGTCAGCCGCCACTCGAGCAAGAGCATGATCGAGATCATGCCGACCAGGACGAGCGTGCTGGCGATCATCGGCAGCAGCGCGGTCGACATGACGTCCCGCAAGAGGCTGACGTCGCGCGTCGCGCGGATCACGAGGTCGCCGGATCTGGCTTTCGTGTGGTAGGCCAGCGACAGGCTCTGCACGTGCAGGAACAGGTGCTCGCGCACGTCCCGCAACATGCGGTTGCCGATCTTGGCGAACGACACCTTCTGGTAGTACTCGCACGTCGCGACCAGTCCGCTGATCACGACGACGCCGATGCCGAGCAGGATCAGGAAGCCCGTCGGATCGAGGCCGAAGGGCAGCGGGGCTGTGGCCTGGCCCGCGGCGGCGGGCAGGACGGAGTCGATGACGAACTTCAGCGGCCATGGCTCGGCGAGGCTCAGCACGACTCCGCCGAGGAGCGTCAGGATCGCCATCGACATCGACTTGCGCTCGTTGCGCAGCCAGGGCCAGAGTGCTCGGAGCACCTTGGCGAGCGCGGGCAGCGCCCGATCGAGAGACTCACGCCGACTCATGGTGCCGTCCTCCCCTCGAGTGCTTCGACCGCGCGATCGGCCTCCCGCAGGAGCAGGGGCACCAGGCGGTCGAACCCGCTGCGGAACCGGTAGACGCAAGCGAGTCGGATGAAGGTCGATGCCATTTCTCGGTCGATGTCCTCGCGGGTCGCTCCACCCTGGTGGCGGGCGACGGCGACCGCGAGCTGGTCCGCCAGCAGGCGACCGGCGTCTGGGGATCCCGTCCGCTGGAGCGAACGCAGCACGAAGTGGGCGCAGAGGTTTCCTGGGTCCGTGGCAGGGTGCCCCAGGGCGGCGAGGTCCAGATCGATCCAGGCGACGGACTCGCCTTCGACGAACAGGTTCCGATCGTGCAGGTCGCCGTGTGTCAGCACGGGCGGGGCATCCGTCAGCTGCGGCAATCTGCGGTCCAACTCGAGCGCTGCGGCCGCGAGGGCGCGGTCGTGTGGTTGGACGATCCGAGCCCACTCGGCGAGCGGGCGGGGGGGCTCCGCGGAGAACCGCGCGTTTGCCAGGGGAGTGCCCGCCTGGAAGCCCACGACCGAGGCTGCGACCGCATCGACGGTGACCGCGTCGAGCGTGACGTGCGCGCCGAGTCGCTCGTGGAGGGAAGTTCCGCCGATGGCGCCCAGGACCAGCACGCCGGCATCCGGATCGTGCTCGAGGACCTGCGGAATCCGCGGGAACCCGGTGACCTGGATCGAACAGAGCGCGTCGTGCCGCTCGGCGATGGACGTGGTGCGGCCCGGACGGAGCACCTTCGCGAAACGATCGCCGACGCGCACGGTCGCCCGTCGTCCAGCGCGGTAGGCGACCAGCGGACCGCGGTCGAGGTATCCAGCGAGGCCAGGCAGCTTCCGGTCCCGCGCCGGCACGACGTCGACGATGCGATCGAGGTCCGGGTCGTAGGTGCAGTAATGGCGCGAGCCGGACGCGTCCTTCCTCCGACCGGGCCAAGGCCCGCGAGGCCGCGGATGGAACGTCCCACATGCCGGGTCGCGGAAGGCCGACGGGCCCGTGGGCGCCAGGGTCCCGACGTCCAGCGCCTCCGCCGCCCGATCGAGGATGGCGGCGCAACGTTCCTCGAAGTCCGGGGCGAGGTGTCGGAACGGCAGAAGGGCGCGCTCGAGGAGTCCGACGCCGATGAAGAACGGCAGGTCGCGCGTGTCCGCGCCTTCGGTCTTGGCGAGCAGTTCCTCGATGACGCGCTGCTGGAACCCGTCGACCGCCGGTCCGGCCTCGGGAGTCCGGTGTCGGGTCAACATCGTGTGGGCGACCAGGTGCCCGAGGTCGAGGTAGGGATGGCCCCTGCCGATGCGCTCGAAGTCGACGAGGACGACCCGGTCCTCGGCGCGCAGGAACTGGTGCAGGTGGAGGTCGCCGTGGACGGTGGCCTCGATCGGGCGCTGCGGTGCCCGTTGGCGCATCGCGGCCAGCACGCGGTCGATGCGTGCCCCGAGTCCCGGGGCGACGTACCGGAGGTTGTCCCCGATCTCGGCGACGCGCCGCACGAGTTCTTCCGTGCCGAGATCCGGGAGCTCAGCCAGCGCCGACCGGTGGAGTGCACTGACGACACCCGCGACTTCGTCGGCTGGCGCCGTTCCGTCGAGGACGTCGTCCCAGAGCGGGCGGGAGGCGACGTCTTCCTCGACCATCATCCGTCCGTCGAGCATGGCTCCGACCGGTTCGGGAACGGCGCGGCCGAGTGGGCCGGCGCGCAGCTCGCGCGTCCACTCCGACAGGCGGCTGCCCCGATCGTCGCTGAAGAAGCGGAGGAAGAGCGCGCGCTCCCGCCGCTCGCCGGTCGCGTCGTCCTTGAGCGCGAGGTGGGCTCGCTGGATCAGCCGACGCTCGGGCTTGTAGCGGACCGTGGTCAACTCCGACTTGCGGCCGCGGACCCGGAATCGCCCCTCGCCGACGGCCGGGAGTTCACCCACGCTCCGCTTCAGTTTGTCGACGTCGGCGACGAAGCGCATGCCGCGCACAGCCGTGTCGTTCGGGAACAGGAACAGCGCGCTCTGCCCACCCTCGAGCGCGCGCACGCCGGGTCCGAACGGCGTCGGGATCGCGCGGTCGGCGTGCCACTTGCGCAGCAGCTGCGCCGTCCGGTCCCCGCCGTGCGTCCGGATGTAGGCAGGGAACTCCTGCAGCGCACCGTCGTCACCGCGCAGACGGAGGGCGAGTCCCACGAGGGCCCCGGTCCCCGGCTTGAGACGGATGTAGTTGGCGACCGCATCCTCGACGGGGAGGCTCGCCGCGCGGAGCGAGGCCGCGAGGGAATCCGGGCCCAGCAAGGCGTGGAGATCGCCGATCTCTCGCCAGGTCGGGGTGGACGGGTAGCTCATGCGGGGGGCGCGGGTGGGACGGAGGGGGCGGTGCCATGGAGGGTTCCGCACCAGGCCGGCGGGGGCCTTCCGGGCGGACATGGGCTACCGGAGACGAAGGCTACCCCGAGATCTCCCGCCCGGCGGACTTCCAGGTCCTGGTAACCACAACGGTTGTTCCGGACCGGGACAGCGACGCGTTCGCAGCCCGTGTGTGACCTGAGGTCGTCACGGGCTGAGACTGCCCGCGCGGGCTAGGTCGCCCGACTGGGCGGGTGGCTCGCGACGCGTGTCGACAGCTGACCGAGGGCGCTGAGCAGGTCCCGCGCGCGCGCGCTCCAGTCCAACCTGGAGCGCACGTGCTCGGCGGTCGCGGGCCAGGAGCGGTCGTCGCGATCGAGCGACAGTTCGAGGGCGAGGGCCAGATCGTCCGCTTGGCAGGGACGGAAGAACCGCACGCCAGGGATGCCGACCGTCCAGCTGACGGTCTCGTCGGACTTGCCGACGACCAGCGGTCGGCGCGTCGCGATGGCGCCGAACAGCGCCAGATCGTCGCTGCGGCAACCGGGCAGCGGAGCGGCATGGGAGACGACGGCATCGGCGGAAAGGAAGAGCCCGCCGAGCGCCACGCCGACGGGGAGCTGTTCCGTGTGGAAGAGTTCGGGGCGCCGCTTCGCCAGACCTCGCGCCAGAGCAGATGCCTCTACGCCCGACGTGGCGATCTGCAGCGTGACAGGCCTCCGGGAGGCGAGAGCCTCGACCGCCTCGGCCAGGACCGAGACGGCCGTCGGTTGGTCTCGTTCGAGCACGGTCAGGACCGAAGGGCCGTCCGCGAGCCGGTGCGGGATGGGGGCGGCCGTCGCGGATTCGAAGGACTTCAGGTCGACGCCCGCGGGTTGGATGAGGATGCGGGATCTCGCGACGCCGAGTCGCGTGATCGCGCGTGCGAGTCCGTCGTGGGGGACGCTGATCAGGTCGGCCGCTCGCAGGACATCGATGCACAGCGCCGTCGCGACCCGCTGGGATCCCACGCTCCGCAGGGTTTCCGCGCCCTCCCACAGCCGCTCGGTCACGCGGAGCACGAGGGGGATGGCTGCAGCCCGGGCGAACTCCCGACCGGCCGTGCCGCACTGCGACAGCTGTTCGACGACCATGTCGAAGGGACCCGCAACCGACAGTTCGCTGACCAGCGCCCGGGAGTTGTCGAGGAGCGTTGCGATCCGGTCCGACTCGTCGTGGTGTGCGGGTGGGACCACCCGCACGCCAGGGAGCGTTCGCTCGACAGCTCCGCTCCGGCAGGTCACGAACGGCGCGACGTCCGCGCCCTCGCCTCGGAGGCCCCGGGCCAGGCCGCAGAAGTTCCGCGCGGCCTGGCCGTTGCCCCCGAGCTCGAGTTCGGGGTCGGTGCAGATGTAGGCGATGCGGTGTGTGCTCCGCAGCGTCATGAGGCTCCGGTCGAGTCGGGTGTGTGCTCCGTGCCGGACTGTCCGCGCACGGTTGGATCAGACGAGGGTGTGATGAGCAGCCGGACGCAGGGCCCTCCGCTCGAGCCGCACTGCCAGGGGCATGTGCGTCTGCTCACCCTTGGCAACCCGCGCACCACGATGGTGCTTTTTGCTGCGGAGTCTCCGCATCCCGATCTGCAGCCTGCGCGGAAGTGTCGATGCCATCGAGGATTCGCACGGATGCACGACGGGCTGCGCTTTTTGCTCGTGCGGGCTCCGTGGGCTCGGGGCGTTCGATTGGCGCACACATCACATCCCGGTTCTGGACGCGGCAGGGTCCCACGGCGCGCGCTTTACCGGGGTTCGCAGGTCTGGTCCGATCCCCAACATGCACAACGCACGCCCTGTCGGAATCGGCCTCGTGGGAGCTGGCTTCATCGCCGCGACGCGCGCGCGTTGCTATCGGGCCTTGGGGGGGCGCGCGGCGCTCCGTGCTGTCGCGACGCGGAATCCCGAGCGGGCCGCCGCGTTCGGCGCAGCGCACGGTGTCGAGGGGGCCGTCGCGTCCTTCGAGGCCTTGCTGGCCCGGGATGACATCGATCTCGTCGATCTCTGCGTGCCGAACGACCTGCATCGCCCGATGACCGAAGCCGCGGCACGTGCCGGCAAGCATGTCGTCTGCACGAAGCCCCTGACGGCCTACGTGGGGCAGGACCTGGGCGGTGATCCCGCAGCCGAAGTCGCAGCCACGCCGCGTCACCGCATGCTCGAGCTCGCGGTTGCGGACGCCGAAGCGATGGTGCGTGCCTGCGCGGACGCGGGCGTGCAGCTGATGTACGGTGAGAACTGGATCTACGCGCCGGGGATCGTCCGTGCAGCGGGGCTGCTCGGACAGGCCGACGGCACGATCCTCGACATGCGCGGCGGAGAGAGCCACAAGGGTTCCCACTCGCCCTACTCCAAGCTCTGGAAGCACACCGGCGGCGGCGCCCTTCTCCGGTTGGGCGCGCACCCGATCGGTGCGATGCTGTGGCTCAAGCGCGAGGAGGCGAAGCGACGCGGCGTCGACCCGATCGTCGCTGAGGCGGTGACGGCGGACGTCGCCGACCTCTCACGGATCGCGGCTCTCGATGCCGAGCCGGAGGCCTTCGTCACGCGCGGCTGGGTCGACGTCGAGAACTGGGGCTCGGTCTCGATCGCATTCTCCGATGGCTCCCGCGGCCTCGCCTGGGGCGCAGACACCACGCTCGGCGGCATGGAGAGTCGGCTCGACATCCAGGCCAGCAACGCTCGCTACCGCTGCAACCTCAGTCCCAACGATCTCCTCGAGACCTACGCGCCGAACGGCGCTGTGTTCGGAGACGCCTACATCATGGAGAAGGTCGACTCGGGGGCCGGCTGGTCGACCCCGATTCCCGACGAAGACTGGACGTCGGGCCACCTCGCCATGTGCGCCGACTTCGTCGATGCCGTGCAGAACGGCCGATCGGCCCGGTCCGATGGAAGGCTCGGCGCGGACGTGGTCCGGGTCGTCTACGCCGCCTACGTCGCGGCCGCCGAGGGGCGACGCGTGACGGTGTGATCCTGGATCGGCGTGGCGGGCTGGCTTGGAGGGTCGGCCCCAAGGGTCTACTTTCCCTGCCATGCGTCTGCTCCTGGCCGTGTCGCTCCTGCCCGCCCTTCTCGCCCCGCTGACTGCGCAGGCAGGAGACGCGAAGGACCCCAAGGGACTCCGCCAGGAGGACCCGCCGGCATGGATGGTCATCCCCTCCTCGCCCGTCCGCACGCCCGACGAAGAGCTCGCGACGTTCGTGGTCGAGCCCGGCTACCGGGTCCAGCTCGTCGCCGCGGAGCCGCTCGTCCAGGACCCCGTTGCGTTGCGTTTCGATGAGCAGGGGCGGGCCTGGGTCGTCGAGATGCGGGGCTACATGCCGAACGCGGACGGTGACGGCGAGAAGGATGCGGTCGGCTCCATCGCGGTGTTGGAGGACGCGGACGGCGACGGCCAGATGGACAAGCGCACGGTCTATGCGGACCAGCTGGCCATGCCGCGCGCCGTGCTGCCGCTCGGAGACGGCGAGGCCCTCGTGCTCGCGCCGCCGCACTTCCTCCACCTGAAAGACCGTGATGGAGATGGCATCGCGGACGAGCGGACTGCGATCGGCGTCGAGTTCGACAACGGCTTCACCGACCCCGAGCACGCGGCCAACACGCCGACGTTCGGCCTCGACAACTGGATCTACCTCGCCCGCTTCGACAAGCGCCTCCGGCTCCGTGACGGGGTCTGGGAAGTCGAGCCGTCGGCCTTCGGCGGCCAGTGGGGTCTGGGCAAGGACGACGCCGGAGGGTTCTGGTTCAACACCAACAGCGACCACCTCCGTGCGCACCTGGCACCGCCGCACTACGTCGGCCTCCACCCGAGGCTCGATCGACCGGCCTACTACAACCAGCGCATCGGCCACAGCCAGGAGGTGTTCCCCATCCGGATCACGCCCGGCGTCAACCGCGGCTACCAGAAGAACGTGCTGCGCGGAGACGGCCGCCTCCGGACGTTCACAGCGGTCTGTGGGCCGACGGTGTACCGGGGTGACCTGATGCCGGAGCTCCGCGGCGACGTCTTCGTCGTCGAGCCCGCGTGTCACGTCGTGCGCCGTGCGAAGATCACGCCCGACGGCACGCAGGCGCGCGGAGAGAACGCCTACCCGGACCGGGAGTTCCTCGCGTCGACCGACGAGCGGTTCCGTCCGGTCTTCGCCGAGACAGGGCCCGACGGGGCGCTGTACCTGGTCGATCTCTACCGCGGCCTGATCCAGCATCGGAACTACCTGACCAGCTACCTGCGCCGTCAGGTCGAAGGGCGCGGTCTCGCCGCGCCCATCCACGTCGGCCGGATCTGGAGAATCGTGCCCGATCCCGAAGGTGCAGCGGCGGGCTCGCCGGTGCTCGCGTCGACGGACCTCGGAGTTGACCCCGACCAGGTCGCGCGCGCCGACCGCTTCGAGATGCCGGACGGCAGCTGGTTGCGGACGCTCAACGGGGCCAAGGACGTGCCTGCGCTGGAGTGGCCGAGCGACCTGCCCTACGCCCCGGTGATCGGCAAGTCGACCGACGGTCGCGGGCAGGACTGGTATCGCCACGCGGACGGCTCGTGGTCCACGACGACCGTGGTCCAGCGCGAAGACCTCGGCCGCCCGGAGTCGGTGTCGATGGTCGCCAACCCGAAGGATAAGCCCGCTCCGGCGCCGATCTCCGCGCCGCCCGTGGTGCGCGTCCCGGATGCTGCGACGGCCGTGGCGCTCCTGTCGCACCCGAACGGCACCGTGCGTGACCTGGCCCAGCGCCGTCTGGTCCGCCGGCCTGCAGAGGCGCGGTCCCATCTCGGCGAGATCGTCGACTTGGCGCGGCACGGCACGTCGCTGGCGCGTGTG
>JBEAPQ010000133.1:0-4967 GCA_041164325.1 Planctomycetota bacterium
GGAGCGACAGACGCTCCAGGCACGAGGCGGTGAACTCGAAGCCGACCACGAAGACGCGGGCAGGCAGGTCCAACCGCACGCCGTCCCCGTCGAGGATCGGCGTGAGCATCGGCGCGTTGCGTGCGAACCACTCGCGCGCCTCGGCGATGCGGGCGGGCAGGCAGCGATCCTGCTCGATCTGCGCGACGAAGAGCAGGACCGGCGCGCCGACCGCATCGGCGCCGAGCGCATCGATGACGAGTCCGTCTCCCGCGGGGATCGCAGCGCCGCCGGTGCCCAGACCTGCATGCAGGACCAGCTCCCGACGGACGACACGGAGTCCACGCTCCAACCGCTCTGGATCCTTGCGGATCGCCTCCCAAAGGCCGTCCGCCGTACGCGGGAGTATCGGTCCTGCGATCATTCCACCTCCGTCGTCACCCGCCCAGGTGACCGGCCGCCGTTCCGGCTACCGTATGGCCGGCATTCCAGCCGACCTGCGGCCCCGTTGCAAGCGCGGGGAGGATCGTTCAGACGCGCCCGAACGCGACGGCACGCCGCTCTTCGACACGGCACAGCGCGACCGCGACCGCATCGGTCGCATCCGCCGGGCCCTCGATCCCCGCCACACCGAGCGCCTGCACCGCCATCCGCGACACGGCTTCCTTGGAGGCCGCGCCGTGGCCCGCGACCCGCCGCTTGATGCGCGCGGGAGGGTACTGGTGGACGACGAGACCGCTGCGATGCGCCGTGGCGAGGACGACACCGCGCGCCTCGCCGATCCGGAGCGCGGACTGGACGCTCTTGCCGCAGAACGCCTCTTCGAGCGCGACCTCGGCCGGCGAGAAGCGTGCGATCCACCCTTCGAGTTCGGTGACGAGACGCGACAGACGGTCGCCGACCGACGCGCTGCGGCCGAGCCGGACCGCACCGGCCTCGACGAGCCGGACCCGCCCTTCGCCGCCGCCCGCACGCACGAGGTTCGACGCACGGAGCGCCATCGGTGCTGTGCCGGTCGGTGCGCGGCGCGCACGACCTTCCTCCACCTCGACGCAGGCGAAGCCCACGACCAGGGTCCCGGGGTCGATCCCGAGGATCCGCAGCGCGCCCATGGGTGGCGGAGCATACGGGCCGACGCGCGTCGAATCGCGCCTCCAGCACGGCTACTCTCCGGGCCGTGAAGGTCGCTTTCCTGCTGCTCGCCTCTGGACGTGGCACGCGTCTCGGCACCGAGGTCCCGAAGGCCTGGGTCGAGGTCGAAGGCGTCCCGATCTGCGTGCGGAGCCTCGCACGCCTCCGCGAGGCCGCCCCCAGAGCGATCAGCATCCTGGCCGTGCACCCCGACGATCGCTCGACGCACGTCGCGCGGATCGAGCCGGATCTGCGTGCGCTCGGACTCCGCGCCGTCGTCGATGGAGGCGCCACGCGCCAGGAGTCGATGCGGCGCGCGCTGGCCGCCGTGCCCGCCGACGTCGACGTGGTGGCAATCCACGACGCGGCGCGCCCGTTCGCTCCGGTCGACGCGATCCGAGGCGTCCTGAAGACGGCCGAGACGACCGGCGCGGCGCTCCTCGCGATCCCGGCACCCGACACGCTGAAGGAAGTCGCACCCGACCGCACGGTGCGGCACACGATCGACCGCTCGGTCGTGTGGCTGGCACAGACCCCCCAGGCGTTCCGCCGCGACGTCCTCGAGCGCGCGCTGTCACACGCCGACGCGACGGGATTCGACGGCACCGACGACGCCTCGCTCTGCGAGCACGCTGGCATTCCGGTCGTCGTCGTGCC
Organism: Planctomycetota bacterium; assembly: GCA_041164325.1. Taxonomy (GTDB): domain Bacteria; phylum Planctomycetota; class UBA1135; order UBA1135; family UBA2386; genus JAQCBR01. Next base: position 1,768 of record JBEAPQ010000133.1, read on the forward strand.
CGGCGACCGCCGCAACCTCAAGATCACGACTCCCGACGACCTCGTCCTCGCCGCGGCCCTCGCCAAGCTCGAGGATCAGCCCTGACCCCGATGAACGATCTCCCCCGCATCGGCCTCGGCGTCGATCTCCACCGCCTCGAACCCGATCGGCCCTGCGTGCTGGGAGGCGTCACGATCCCCTGCGACGTCGGGCCAGCCGGCCACTCCGACGGCGACGCGATCCTCCATGCGGTGTGTGACGCGGTGCTCGGCGCCGCGGGCCTCGACGACCTCGGCACGCTGTTCTCGGACCGCGACCCTGCCAACGAGGGCCGCGACTCCGCGTCGTTCTGCGAAGAGGCGCTGCGACTCTGCCGCGGCGCCGGCCTCCGGGTGCTGTCCCTGGACGTCGTCGCCGAGTGCGAGAAGCCCAAGCTGATCCCGCACCGCGCGGCGATCCGCGCACGGATCGCAGAACTCTTCGACGTCGATCCTTCCCGCGTCAACGTGAAGGGCAAGACCGGTGAGAAGCTCGGCCCCATCGGCCGCGGCGAGGCGATCCGGACGACGGCCGTCGCGCTGCTCGGTCCGTCGGCCTGACGCAGGGCCGCTACTGCAGGTCCTGGAGCTCGATAAGGCGCCGGTAGACGCCGCCCTTCTCGATGAGCTCGTCGTGGCGACCGCGCTCGACGATCTTGCCGCCGTCGAAGACGAGGATCTGGTCGGCGTCCCGGATCGTCGACAGCCGGTGCGCGATGACGAACGACGTCCGTCCCTTGCGCAGGTTGCCGAGCGCCCGCTGCACCGCCTCCTCGCTCTCGGAGTCGAGCGCGGACGTGGCTTCGTCGAGGAAGAGCACGGCCGGGTCGCGCACGATGGCGCGCGCGATCGTGATCCGCTGCATCTGCCCGCCGCTGAGGTTGCTGCCGCGCTCGCCGACGACCGTCTCGTAGCCCTGGGGCAGACTCTCGACGAAGTCGTGGATCTGCGCGGCCTTCGCCGCGGCCACGACGTCTTCCATCGTCGCCTCGGGACGTCCGTAGCGGATGTTGGCGAGGATCGTCGTGTTGAAGAGGAACGGCTGCTGGACCACCATCGCGGTGTGCGCCCGGTAGCTCGCGAGCTCGATCTCCCGCAGGTCGACGCCGTCGATCAGGACGCGGCCGGACACCGGGTCGTGGAAGCGGGCCAGGAGGTCGATCATCGTCGACTTGCCCGCACCCGACGGCCCGACGAACGCGACCGTCGAGCCTGGCTTCACGTCGAAGGACACGCCGCGCAGGACGGGCTCATCGCCGTAGGCGAACGCGACGTCTTCGACCCGGATGTCACCCGTCACGCGCTCCACGCGCGTCGCATCCTCGCCGACCAGGGCGGCGTCCGGCCGCTCGGACAGGAGCTGGTCGATCGCGACCATCGCACCCGCCGACTCCATCGCGGTGTTCCAGATGCGCACGAGCCGCTTGACGTGCTGGTAGGTCGTCGAGATCGGCACCAGGATCACGCCGATGTCGCCGATCGTCTTGGGCCCGTCGATCAGCAGCCAACCCATGACGAGGATCATCCCGACGAAGCCGACCTGGTAGCCGACGAACACCATGCCCTGCGACCGCCCCTTGGCCTTGAGCATGCGCACGGTGCGCTCGAGATAGGTGCGGTTGTTCCGCTCGAACTCGGCGAGGCGGACGTCCTCGAGCCCGAACGCCTTGACGACCTTGATGCCGGACAGCATCTGGTTCATCGATTCGGTCGCGTCCCCCATCGCGGCGAGGCTGCCCGCCGAGCGGCGGTGGACCTTCCGTCCGAGCCGCAGCATCGGCAGCGCCATCAGCGGGATCGCCGGCAAGAAGACCAGCAGCATCTCCGGCGCGAACATCCAGACGATCCCGATGTTCATCAGGATCATCAGCGGGTCGACGATCAGGTGGTCGGAGATCAGCTCGAACGCGCGGCCGAGCACGGCTGTGTCGTTCGTCAGCCGGGAGATCAGCTCGCCCATCCGGCGCTTGCCGAAGAAGCGCAGCGGGAGCCGCAGCACGTGGGCGGCGAGCTCGTCCCGGAGGCCGACGACGACCTTCGTCGAGAAGTAGCGCGACAGGAGCGTCGCGGTGTAGATCGAGATCCCGCCGAGGATCCCGGCGACCGCGGCCAGGCACGCGCAGGCCACGACGACCGCCTTGCTGTGGGCATCCCCCTCGAAGCCGATCCCGAGGAGCGCGACCAACCAGTCGGCAAAGTCCCCGAAACCCTGCGTGAAGCGGACCGAGAAGTCCGCTGCAACACCCTCCGGCAGTCCGCCCGCGGCCGCTCCGGGCGACGGCGCGATCGTGTCGAAGAGCGGCTTGACGAGGACGAAGGGCGCCTTCGTGAAGAACGCCTCGAGCGAGGCTGCGATCAGCGCACAGGCGACGAGGGCCTTGTTGCGGACCACGCCGCGGCCCACGCAGCGAACGAGCGCCTGCATCGAAGCGCGGCGGGCGCGTGCCTCGTCGGCCTGGCTTGCGGACGGTTCTTGGGCGTCGGTCGTCATCACGGCCTGTCGGCCGCGGATTGTGCGACCACGTCCCCGCCCAGGGAACAGCGGAGCCGCGGCGATCCGAGCGAACCGCCGCGGGACGCGATCAACCTTCGACCTTCGCGCGCTCGACGACGCCGTTCGCCCACTGCAGGAAGCGGTAGCTCAGGTAGTCCTGGCGGACCAGCTCCCGGGTGCGCTCGTCGGCGATCGTCGGCTTCGAGCGCGGCGGGGTCCGGTTGTTGATGCGGGCGATGAACGCCGCATCCCAGATCCGCACCGGGCCGATGACCTGGCCGGGCTGGGCGTCGTAGAACAGCTGGTTGCCGAGCGAGTAGCCGAGCAGGAGGTCCGAGAACTCGCTCTCGCGCAGCGCCTGGCGGAGCTGGTTCAGCGACTTCGAGCCGAGGCGGCCCTTCTCCTTGTCGGTGGCGTAGTACTCGCCGCGCTCGCGCAGCACGTCGTCGAACTTGGCGCCGCCCTCGATGGCCTTCATCGCGTCCTCGGCGCGCGCCGTCGCGTCGGCGAGGCCGTTCGGCTTCCACGCGCCGGTCTTGAGGTCACGGGCGTAGAACTGGATCAGGTCGACGTTGACCTGGCCGTCCGAGAAGAAGGCCTGGAACTTGTCGGCGTGCGCCTGGAGCGCGTCGTCGTTGATCTCCGCCGCGATCATGCGCTCGAAGCTGCGGATCAGGCGCCAGCGCTG
>JBEAPQ010000134.1:0-10980 GCA_041164325.1 Planctomycetota bacterium
GCGGAGCCGCCCCATCGTGTCGATCAGCGCCTTGGCGAGCAGCAGCCCGAACACCGGCAGCGCGCCGTAGACCATCCGGCTCCCGCCGAGCCCCGGCGTGATCGAGAGGTCCCAGGTCGGCGCGGTGTGCAGCCCCAGCCAGACGACACCGAGCACGAGGAGCCCGCGAGCACGCGCCACGCACGTGCCCAAGAGGCAGCCGAGCAGCGGGATCGTCACGAGCCCCTCGGGCCCGCCGGCGAGCACGGCGAACAGCTTCTCCGCTGCGCGCCCGACTCCTGTGCCGGTGGGTGTCGCCCCGCCGCCGTCGCCCACGATCGTGCCGAGCACCGCGAGGCGGACGGCGAAGTAGGCCACGAGCAGCACGCCGAACGGGAGGAGCCTGCGCACACGCCGTGCGATGGGATCGCGCGGCTTCGCCAGGATGTCGAGTGCGAGCAGGGAGACGGGGCCGAGGACCGCGGACTCCTTGGTTGCCAGCGCCGCCGCGAGGCAGCTGACCGCGGCCAGCAGGCGGGCGCGCGTCGGCGCGCGGAGGTGGAGCGCGAACGCGCACATCGCGCCGGTCCGGAACAGGACCTCGAGCCCGGAGTTTCGGGCGGCGATCCATGCGACGGGCTCGGCGGCCACGGGGTGGACGGCGACGGTGAGGCCACCGATCCACGCGGCGAGTGTCGGTCGGCCGGGGCACGAGAGCGCAGCCAGCGCCGCGGCGAGCGCCGTCACGAGCGCGTGGATCGCGACGTTGGTGGCGTGGAACGGCAGCGGTGCACCATCACCGAGCGTCTGGTCGATCGCGAAGCTCAGCGTCAGCAGGGGCCGGTAGAGCGGCGCCTCGAAACCGAGCCAAGGTTGGCCGAAGTCTGCGAACGCGGCGCTCCAGTCCACGTCGAAGCCCGGTCCGTCGCCCCTGGGTTCGCCGAGGACTCCGAACAGCAGGTCGTCGGACAGGAACCCACCGGTCAGCGTCCGCCCGAACAGCGCCACCGCGATGGCGACGCAGCCGAGGATGGCGAATCGCGTTGCGCGGCCCCCTGTGATCACAGGCTGTCGAGGAGCTCCCGGTTCGAGGCTGTGGCGGCGATCTTGTCGACGAGCGCCTCGAGCGAGGCCTTCGGGTCTTCGCCGTCCGTGCCCGCATCGAGGGAGACGCGGAGCCGGCGCAGTCGCTCGAGGTCGCCGGCGTCGAGGAGCGCTTCCTCGCGCCGTGTGCCGGTGCGGCCGAGGTCGATGGCCGGATAGACGTGCAGGCTCGCTAGGTGCTCGTCGAGCACGATCTCGCAGTTGCCCTTGCCTCGGAACTCCTCGGCGATGACCTCGTCGACCCGCGAGCCGGTGCCGGTGAGGGCGGTGGCGATGACGGTCAAGGAACCGCCCTCCTCGACGTTGCGCGCGGCGCCGAACAGGCGCTTCGGAGCGAGGAGTGCCGCAGCGTCCAGGCCCGCCGCGAGGATCTTGCCGGAGTGGGGGACCTCCTGGTGGTAGGCCCGGACGAGGCTCGTCAGCGAGTCGACGATCATCACGACGTCCCGGCCCGACTCGACGAGTCGTCGCGCCTTCATCGTCGCCATCTCGGCGAGGGCGACGTGTCGCGAGGCCGGCTCGTCGAACGTGGACGCCACGACCTCACGGCGGTCGTCCGGGCCCGTGTTCTGGACGGCGACCGTCACTTCCTCCGGGCGCTCGTCGATCAGGAGCTGGATCAGGTAGACGTCGGGGTTGCCGGCGAGGATCGCGCGGGCCAGTGAAATCAGCAGGGCGTTCCGGCGCGAGTTCGGCGGCGACATCACGAGGACGCGCTGGCCGAAGCCGATGGGTGCGAGGAGATCGACGACGCGAACGTCCGTGTCGGACCCGGTGAGCGTCAGTCGCCGGTCCGGGACGATCGGGGTCAGATCGTCGAACGGGATGCGGCCCTTCAGGCACTCGACAGGCATGCAGTCGACGGCTTCGACGTGCAGCAGCGCGAAGTACTTCTCGCCGTCCTTCGGCGGTCGGACCGGTCCGGCGATCTCATGGCCCTGCTTGAGGTTCAAGCGCCGGATCTGGCTCGGGCTGACGTAGATGTCGTCCGGACCGGCGTTGTAGCTGTACCGGCGCGAGCGCAGGAATCCGAAGCCCTCGGGCAGGATGTCGAGCGTGCCTTCGCCCCATGCCAACCCGCGGGCGGTCACCTTCTTCTTGAGGATCTGGAAGATGAGCTCGGCGCGCCCGAGGCCGAGGTGGCTCTCGACGCCCACCTCGTCCGCCAGCTGCTGCAGCGTTCCCATCGGGAGACCCTGGAGGCGGGAGATCTCGTAGTCGGTCGACTTGGCCTGCTCGTAGACCTCGTCGGGCGAAGGTCTCGCGGCCGACTGCGGCGAGGTTGCGTCGCCAGCGGTGGGCTTGGTGTTCACGGGGAGGGTCGGGATGCGGAGCGGGGTGACGCGCATCGCGCGCGCAGGCTCCGGGAGGGAGGGAATGCGAGGAGGGAATTCGTCGGCCGCGGAGCGGCTGGAGCCGGGTCAAGCGGGAGCAGCGGGTCTCACGCGGGACCAGGAACGCAGGAGTCGCTCCACCTGCTGCGCAGCCTGCGACAGCGTGGACGAGTTGTCGATGGTAGCCGTCGCTCGGGACCTTTTCACAGGGAGGGGCAGCTGGGCGGACTCCCGCCTGGCGAGCTCTCCTTCGCTCCAGCCGCGCTCGGCAGCCCGGGCCAACCTCGCGGCATCGGGGGTGTCGACGAAGACGACCGCGTCACAGTGCGCGACGAGGCCGCCCTCCAGAAGCAGGGGGACGTCGAGGACGACCGGCCGGCCGGCCGCTCGAGCCTCGGCGAGGCCCTCGAGCAGCCGGCCCCGGATCGCCGGATGGGTCAGGGCGTCGAGGTCTGCGCGCGCTTCGGTGTCCTGGAACGCCACGTCGGCGAGGGCCTTCCGGTCGAGCGGGTGTGGCAGCGTCGGAACGAGGTTGCCGAATCTCTGCCGCAGAGCAGCGCGCACCTCGGGGAGGTCTGTCGCCTCCCGGGCGACCGCGTCGGCGTCGAGCCGGACGAAGCCAGCCGCCTCGAACAGGCGGGCAATCGCCGACTTTCCGCTCGCGATCCCGCCCGTCACGCCGACCACGAGAGGGGGGAGCCCGGCGGGTTCTGGCGCTCCGCGCGGCCCCGGCGCCGTGCTGCGTGCATCAGAAGGATGTGGGTTCTCCTTCAAGCTCATCGTGTCTTGCCTTGACCCTGTCGGACGGACGCTCCTAGAATCCCGCGCTCTTCTCCCCTCTTCGACCCCTCTCTGGCTCTCACGGGTCGGACGGAGCCGGTGCGGTGGGGCGCTCGCGGAAGCGAGGCGCACCACGGCGACCACAAACTCCCCCGAACGCTGAGAACGCTGGTCACAACAGTCACGGTACCAGGAGCACCGGCCATGCACACCCGCCAGTCGGGCGCGGCGCACGTCAACGTCTTCTTCTTCCTCGTCATGCTGGTGCTGTTCCTCGCGGCGCTGGGGACGGCTTACGTCACGATGGAGAAGAACAACGAGCTGATCGAGAAGGCCCGCAACGCCGATGTGCGTACCGCGGACGTCGAGAAGCAGCTCTTCCTCTACAAGCACTACGTCGAGGATCTCGCCAAGGAAGTAGGCGAGACCGGCACCTACGCCGGTCGCGAGGGCTTCAACTACTCCGAGTACGGCGATCCCTCCCCGCTCGAGAACGTCGCCGTCCCGGCCCGCGTGCGGACCGTGATGTCGGACTTCGCGAAGGCCGTGAAGGTTCCCGAGTCGCGCGAGCTGTCGAACCTGTTCGGCCTCGTCCAAGGTTCGTTCGACAAGTTCACGTCGCAGATCGCGAACGTGAACAGCCAGAAGTCGGTGGTGGAGAACGAGGTCGCTGAGCTCAAGAGCCAGATCTCGAAGCTCACCTCCGACCAGCGGAAGTCGGTCGACCAGCTCAACGCCACCGTGCGTCAGCAGCAGAGCGACTTCACGGCCGCCCTGAACGAGAAGGACAGCCGCCTGGTTGCTGCCAACACCGAGTTCACCCGCATCCGCGAGGAGAAGTCGGACATGGCCGCCGAGCACGCGCGCGTGATCGCCGACTTCCGTCGTCAGATGGAGAACCTGAACGCCCGCATCGACGCGGCGGCCGACAAGGTCAAGCTCGTCAACCCGGGCGACTCGCCGGACGGGATGGTCCTCGATGCCTCGCAGGCGACCGGCCTGGCGTGGATCAACCTGGGCCGCGTCGACATGCTGCCGGTCGGCACGACGTTCGAGATCATCAAGCCGAGCACCGGCGAGATCAAAGCCTACGGCACCGTGCGCAACGTCGAAGAGACGCGCGCCGAAGTCCGCATCGCTGGTCTGAAGGATCGCTACGACCCGGTCATGGCCGGCGACATGGTCCGGAACGACCTCTACAGCCCGAACATGCAGCACACCATCTACCTGATGGGTCGCTTCGGTCTGCCCTACTCGCGCCCGATGGTGAAGACGCTCCTCGAGAATCTCGGCAACAAGGTTGTCGACAAGCTCGGGCCGGGTGTCGACCTGATCCTGCTGGGTGCGGACGCGATCAACGAGGACGGCTCGGGCTTCACCGCGATCACCGAAGATCCGGACTACGAGCTCGCGAAGTTCCTCCGCATCGAGATGGCTCCGCTGTCGAAGGTGCGCCAGTACCTCAAGCTGAACGACGACAACGTCGGTTCGCGGTGATTCTGGCGGCCGACGAAATCGTCGGCGACGCTTGATCCGAACGCGGCGGACAGCACAGCGCTGTTCGCAGGAAGAGGCCGGGTGACCGGCCTCTTTTCGTTGGGGCGCTCGGGACGCGCGGGGTTGTGCCGTGCGTCAGCTGGGACCCTGCCCCTCGAGGCGCTAGATTGCCCGCCCATCCATGTCCGCCAGCGTGACGACGAATCCGGGCCAGCGCGACGACGAGGACCTTGCGCGCATGTCCTTCGGGGATCACCTCGAGGAGCTGCGGCGCCGCCTGATCTGGGCGCTGGGAGCCGTGGTTCTCGCGGCGATGGTCGTCGTCCCGTTCAAGAACGAGGTGACGGAGATCTACACCGCTCCCTACGAGGTGATGTGGGTCGCGGCCTACGAGCAGTTCCTGGACGGGCTCGACCAAGAGGTTGCGGCGGCGGCCGCGGCGAAGACGGAGCTCCATCCCGACAAGCAGGCGATCGTCGCGTTCCACGCGACGCGCCGGCAGGCGATCCTCGACGGCACCTACCCGCAGGACCTCTACCCCCTGATCTACTCGCAGGGGAACTTCCGCCTGCCGCGGACGCTCAAGGCGCTGGGCGGTCTCGAAGACTTCTGGGTCTTCATGGGCGCGGTGATCCTCGCCTCACTCCTCCTGGCGTCGCCGGTCGTCCTCTACCAGGCCTGGGCCTTCATCGCGGCCGGCCTCTACCGCACCGAGCGCAAGGCGATCCTGCGCCACTTCCCCTTCGCCGTGTTCCTCCTCGTGGCGGGCGCATCGTTCGGCTACTTCGTCGTCGTCCCGGCCGGGCTGTTCTTCCTGATCCAGCTCATGAACTGGGCGCGCGTCGAATCGATGATGTCGGTCGCGCTCTACTTCAGCTTCTTGCTGACGTTGACCGCGGCGCTCGGCGTCATCTTCCAGCTCCCGCTGGTGATGCTCGGACTGCAGAAGGTCGGTCTCGTCAGCCACGAGGCGATGAAGAAGAACTGGCGCCACGTCGTGCTCGGCATGTTCATCGTCTCGGCGATGCTGACGCCGCCCGACCCGTTCACGCAGATCCTGATGGCGGTGCCGATGACCTCGCTCTACCTGATCGGGCTCCTGCTGACGGCGCGGAGCGCGCGGGCCGCGGAGGCCGTCGCGTGACCAGCCTTCGGGCTGAGGTCCTGGCGATCGGCGACGAACTGCTCCACGGCAGCGCGATCGACACCAACTCGGCCTGGCTCTCCCAGCAGCTCGAGGCGCTCGGCGTCCACGTCGTCCGCTTCACCGTGGTCGGCGATGAGCCGGGGTCCTTCGAGGCCGCCCTGCGTGGGGCCAGCACGCGCGTGGACCTCGTCGTGTCGACCGGAGGACTCGGACCGACCGAGGATGACCGGACGCGCCACGAGGCTGCGGCTGTCGCCGGCGTGGAACTCGTCTTCGACCCCGCGAGTTGGGACGCGATCGGAGAGTGGTTCGCAGTGCGCGGTCGCCAACGCTCGGACGACAACCGTCGTCAGGCGCTCGTGCCGGTGGGTGGCATGCCGGTTCGCAACGACTTCGGCACGGCGCCTGGGCTCGCGATGGACCTGGGAGCCTGCCGCTTCTACGCGCTCCCCGGCGTGCCCTCCGAGATGCGTGGCATGTTCGGGGCGATGGTGCTGCCCGACCTTCGGGACCGCTTTGCCGGGCGGCTGCGTCCGGTCGTGCACCGGACGCTGAACGTGCTCGGGCCCACCGAGGCCGCCCTGGGGGCCCGCCTCGCCGACCTGATGGCGGACCTCGGCGGCGACGTGCGCGTCGGCGTCACCGCGCACTTCGGTCTGCTCCGCGTGCGGATCGCGGCCCACGCGGAGGTCTTGGCAGATGCGGAGGCACTCGCGGATCGGGTCGTGGCGCAGGTGCGGCCTCGCCTGGGCGAAGAGCTGATCTACGAGGGTGACCAGGACATCGCCGCACGGCTCGTCGAAGAACTCCGGGCTGGGGGATGGACCGTGGCCACGGCCGAGTCCTGCACCGGTGGGCTCGTCGCCCGGGCCCTGACCGATCAGCCGGGGTCCTCCGCGGTCTTTCCGGGCGGCCTCGTCTGCTACTCGAACGAGAGCAAGGTGCGCGACCTCGGAGTCGCGCCGGAGGATCTGGAACGCGAGGGTGCCGTGTCGGCTTCCGTGGCCCGCCAGCTCGCGCGGGGTGTCGCCGACCGGTTCGACGCGACGTTCGGAGTCGGGATCACCGGGATCGCGGGGCCGGACGGCGGCTCGGACGCGAAGCCGGTCGGGACCGTCTGGTTCGGCCTGCATCGGGTGGGGCACGAGACGGTGGTCTGGGAGCGTCGGATCGCGCCGGTCAGCCGCTCGTTCGTCCGTGAACGCGCCGCGTTCGAGGCGCTGGCCTCGATCCTCCGCACGCTCCGCGCGGACCGCCGCTGAAGGGTGAGCCGGGTCCCGTCCGAAGATTGACAGCGGGGTGGCAGCTGCTATCGTCCTCCGCCCCGATCGGCCCCGGCCGATGACGCTCTTCGGTATGGTGTAATTGGCAGCACGACGGATTCTGGTTCCGTTAGTCCTGGTTCGAGTCCAGGTACCGAAAAACGTGCGGGTGCGACCAGAGCCCGCGAACGAGACCGGCCGATCCGCCCTCGGGCGCGTCGGCCGTTTTCCTACCCGGTGGTGTAATTGGCAGCACAGCTGGTTTTGGTCCAGCTAGTTCAGGTTCGAGTCCTGGCCGGGTAATCGTTCCTCTGCGCCACTGCGCGATGGGCGGCTACCCTCGCGCAGCATGGAGCGATCGTCGACCATGGAGGGGAGGCCGGGCCCGAAGGCCCACGAGGAGCAGGGGCGCGACGACGAGGTCCTGCTCGACGCCCTCACCCAGGCCGGGATCCATCCGGCCTACCGCGAGGCTGTCCGTCGCTACGCGGCCGAACCGGATGCGCAGTGGCGCTACTGCTGCGGGAGCAGCTGTGACCCCTGCGTCGAGCAGATCGGTCGGGCCGTCGACGCCTACCGGGCCCGGAATCCCCAAGCCGACGGCTGACCGACGGGCATCGGCCGCCCGGCCCCACGGCCTGTGACCCGGTTCGTCGACAGGCTGTGACGCGCTCGCTCGGCGGCCGCTCCGGGGCCGCGGGACAGTGCGCGCCGACGCTTCGTCACACACCGTCAGCCGTCGATGGCGCGTGGGTTGCGGCGCCGCAGATCCCGGTTGCCGAGCTGCCCGCATGCGGCCATCACGTCCCGCCCCTTGGTGATCCTCCGACGGACCGGCAGCCCCTCGTCGCGGAGCCAGCCGACGAACCGTTCGACCTCCTCTTCGCGGGGGGCTCGGCAGAGCGGAGCGGTGCCAGGGTTGTAGGGGATCAGGTGGACCATGACCCGCCCGAGCGGTGCGCAGAACGCGGCGATCCGCGCGGCATCCTCGCGGCGGTCGTTGATCCCGGGCATCAGGCACCAGTGGATCCCGAGCTGCCAGTTGCGGCGCGGTCGTGCCGCAGCCAGCGCCTCTCGGACGTCGGCCAGCGGCCAACGTCTCGTGATCGGCATGATGCGTGCTCTGGTCTCGTCATCGGCGGCGTTGAGGCTCAGCGACAGGTTCACGCGGCGGAAGCCAGCGTCCGCGAACGTCCGGATGCCCTCGACGTGCCCCGCTGTGCACACGGTGATCCTGTCCATGCCGAACCCGAGGCCGCCGGGATCCGTGAGCGCGCGGATCGCGTCGAGCACGGCATCAGCGGCATCGAGCGGTTCTCCCATGCCCTGGAACACCAGCGTGTCGGGCCGCCACCCCAATCGCGCGCGTGCGGTGACAACCTGGGCTGTGATCTCGGCGGGGCGGAGCGACCGCAGCAGTCCCATGCGACCGGTCTCGCAGAACGTGCACCCCATCGCGCAGCCGACCTGGCTGGACAGGCACTGGCTCTGGCGCGTCGTGCCGATCGGGATGCGGACCGACTCGCACTCGAAGCCGTCGCTCGTCCGGAAGACGGCCTTGGCCGTGGGCACAGCTCCGTCGACCGGTGCGGGTTCCTCGACGGTGCGGCTGATCTCGAGCAGGTCGCACGTGAACGCGCGGTGCCACGCTTCGGCAGCGTCTCTGCCGAGCCCGCACAGCTCCGGGGCGAGGACACCTCGGTCGAAGGCCATCCTGTGGATCGGCCCGACTGCGCCGTGGCCCGCCTCCAGGTGTTGGCGTGCGGCGTCGCGAAGCGCGGCGCGGGTCAGTCCGAGCAACTCCACGCGGCCGTCCATGCCGCACGGACGATAGCCGACGCGTGCGTGGTCGTCGATCGAGGCTACGCTCGCGCGCCGATGCCCGAGTCCGACGCGCTGCCGATCTTCGTTGCCTGTCTGCCGGGACTCGAAGGCCTCGTGGCGACCGAGTGCGAAGCCCTCGGCGCCCGCGTCGGGCGAGCGCCGCGGATCGGCGCGGGCGGCGTGGCCTGCCGCGCGGATCGTGATGTGGTCGTGCGCTTGAACCGATGGCTCGGATGCGCGAGCCACGTCCTGCTCCGCGTCACGCGTTTTCGCGCCCGGCACTTCGCGGAGTTCGACAAGCGCGCGCGGGCGGTTCCGTTCGCGGACTGGATCCAGCCCGGAGCACGTGTGCAGGTGCGGGCGAGCAGCGCCCGCTCGAAGCTCTACCACACGGGCGGTCTGGCGGAGCGTCTACGTACGGCGGTGGATGCCGCGGTCCCGGGGCTTCGTTGGCTCGGTTCCGGCGAGGACGACGATGCCGTCGTCACGGTCCAGGTGCGGGTGTTCGAGGATGAGTGCGTCGTGTCTCTCGACAGCACCGGTCGACCGCTCCACGCGCGCGGCTACCGGCTCGCCACATCCAAGGCCCCGCTCCGCGAGGATCTCGCCCACGCCCTTGTCCTCGCGAGCGGCTGGGATCGGGTCGAGCCGTTCGGCGACCCGATGTGCGGCTCGGGGACGATCCCGCTCGTGGCGGCGCGCCTCGCGCGGGGTCTGCCGCCGTCCTTGCCGCGGCGCTTCGCCCACGAATCACTCCTTGGGTTCCCGGCGGTCGTCGAGGATCCGCCGACGGTGTCGGACCCGCCGCCGCGCGTGTTGGCCAGCGACCGGGATGCGGGTGCGATCGAAGCGGCGCGGAGCAACGCTGAGCGCGCGGGCGTGGCGAGCCACGTCGACTTCACCGTGGCGCCCCTGTCGGCCGCGCCGGTGTTCGAAGGGGGCGCGGGGGCGGTCGTCACGAACGCTCCGTTCGGGCATCGCGTCGGCACGGACCCGGCGCGGCTCGTGCCGATCTACCAGGCCTTCGGCGCGCGGTGTCGCAGCCTCGGTTCCGGCACGAAGGTCGCGCTCCTCGTCGCGGACCGTCGCCTCGGTCTTCGGACCGGCCTGCCGCTCCAGTCGGCATTCCTGACGAGTCACGGCGGGCTCAAGGTGCGGGGCCTCATCGGCACGGTGGATGGCTGAGAGTGTGTGACGAATCCTCGTCACGCACTCTCCCGCGGCTGCGGAGCGGCCGCCAAGCAAGCATCTCGCAGCCCGTAGACTGATTTCGTCACAGGCTGTGACAGGCTGTGACGTCTGCCGGTCAGCACACCTCCACGGCGGGAGCAGCCGTCGGCTGGCAGGCACTGCAGAGCCTGTCGGCCGAGTTGCCCACAGGCTGAGAGGGGGGGGCTTTTGGCGTGCACCGATGGCGTCACAGCGCAGGCGCGTTGGGGTCCAGCCCTCGCATCTGCGGGCCGTTCTCCGTATTCGTGCGCCCAGATCCGTCTCCCCGACCCCATCGCCGCGCCGCGCCGCAGAGGTTCCATGTTCCGCTCTTCGCTTCCGACTCCGATCGTCCTGGCGGTCCTCGCCATCGCGCCCATCGCCCGCTCGCAGGTCGACGCCGTCACGGCCGCTGCGATCCGGCAGGAGGGCATCGACAACAGCCAGGTGATGGACATCCTCGACCGACTCACCAATGGCGTCGGCCACCGCCTGACCGGCTCGGACAGCTTCACCCGGGCCTGCGAGTGGGCGCGCGAGGAGTTCACCGCGATGGGGATGCCGAAGGTCGAGCTCGAGAAGTGGGCGACTTGGCCGGTGGTCTGGAACCGCGGGCAGTGGATGGGGCGTGTCGTCGCGCCGGAAGCCCTGGAGCTCCAGGTGGCGACCGAGGCCTGGACGAACGGGACGCACGGCAATCGTCGTGGCCGGGTCGTCGCCATGCCGAAGGACGCGGCGGAGCTGGCCGCAATCGGCGACAGGTTGACAGGGGCCTACGTCTTCGGCGTGCTGCCGTCGCGGCGCGACCCGTTCCGGGCCGAGTTCGAAGCGGCCTGCGCCGAGG
>JBEAPQ010000135.1:0-4773 GCA_041164325.1 Planctomycetota bacterium
CGTCACGTGCATGACGCGGCCCCCGAGCAGGTGCGCAACGAGGGCGTGGCCCGCCTCGTGCCAGGCCTTCGCGTCCGGGTGTTCGAGATGGAACGGCTCCACGCCTGGTGGCGTAGAAGTCTCAGCGATCCTCGGCAAGGAGTTCCTTCGCAGCCTCGGCAAGCTCCTCGCTGAGCTCACCAGGGCGGGCCCGGCGTTCTCGGAGAACGCGCCGCGCCTCTTCGAGGGCATGCTCGAACCCGCGACTCTTCAGCCGCTTCACGTAGAGCACGAGCGCGGCATCGGAGCCCCCTGTCGCCTCGAACTCGCGACGCACGGCCTCGACCGCCTCACGCTCCAGCGTTTCGGCTCGCTCGCCATCCCCGATGCGCGCGCAGACTTTAGCGGCCGTGGTCAGGAGCCCCTGCGCAGCACGCTGGACCTGGAGTTCGCCCGGAGCCAGCGACAGCGCCTGATCCAGGAGCGACAGGCCATCTGCGACGAGCTCGCGCACCTCCTCGACCGGAAGGGTGCTCACGCTCAAGTTCGCGAGCCCGAGCTTCAACGCCGCCGCCCCGCAGAGATCGATCGGGACGTTCGAGGAGAGCGACAGGATCTCCCGGGCGCAGCGGCTGGCGAGAGCGACGCAACGCTCTCGCAGTTCCAGCGGCATGTCAGGCTCCATCCCGAGCACCACGGTCAGCATCAGCTGCCGCCAACCGTAGCTGTCGGCCGGGTATCTCGCAGTCCAAGCCTCTTGCCGGTCCAACGCCTCGAAGACGTAACTCGCCATCGAGGCGTGGCATGTCGGGTCGACGGAGATGTTCCAGGCCGTGATCGTGCGGTGCACCTCGGCAACGTGCAGGCTTCGCGACGCGTTCGAAGGCTCGAGCGCCTCTGCCCTGAGCAGCGCCTCCAGCGCCTGCTCCGCTCTGGCGAGACCGCCCTCGGAATCACCGAGCTCCTTGTTGCAGCTCCCGATCCGTAGGTACCCGAAGCCGACGTCGCTCGCGTACTTGGCCTCGTTCGGACACTCGCGCCAGAGCCGCTCGTCGATCGCCAGCGCTGCGCTGAAGACGGACAGCGCCTCCGGGAGCTGATTCCGCCGCGTCATCGTATCGCCGATGAGGATCAGCGCGTGCGAACGGCGCTCGCGGTCTTGCCGGGTCGGAGTCAGACCCTGCTCCTCCACGCGGTCGAGGAGTACGAGGGCCTCGCGCAGCTTGGCCTCCGCATCCTCCATATCGCCGACGAGAATCTCGGTCTCCGCCAGCACGACGAGGATGCGCGACAGGCTCCGGTCGATCGCCGGGCCGCTGCCGAAGCGCGCGCTCAGCCGCCGCGCGATCTCCAGCGTCGACCGGGCGTCCTCGAGTCGGTTCTGGGTCGTCATGCCGAGCTTGCCGCGCTCGGTCAGGTTCTCCGCGAGGTCGTCGAGAGACTCGGCCACGGCCACGACGGCGCTGTCGAGCACGGCCCTCTCGCGCGCGTAGACAAGAGCCGTGATCCCTACGCCGAGGAGCGCGAGGAGGAGCGCGCCCGTGCCGACCGCCAGCGGCCGACGTCGCACCCAGCCGATCGCTCGCCGGATACGCCCTGCGGGCCGGACCGACACGCTCTCCCCCCGCTGCAGCCGCGCCAGATCGTTCGCGAAAGCCAGCATGTCCGGGTAGCGATGGGCTGGGTCAGGAGCCAGCGCCGCCTCGATCACCGCCTGGACGTCGGCTCCATAACGGTCGTCGAGCCGGGGCGGCGGGCGATCGGCATGGAGCCGCGCGCCTTGCCGGATCGCCGTCGAGAACGGCCGCTCACCCCGCAGACCCTCGTAGAGCACGACGCCGAGGCTGAACACGTCGACTCTTGGGTCCGGTCGCTCCAGCTCCCCTGCCCGAACCTCCGGCGCCGAGTAGGCGGGCGTGCCGAACGTCGCGCTCCGGGTCGCGCGCCCGTCGGTGTCGTCGAGCCACGCGAGCCCGAAATCGATGAGGATCGGGCGGCCGCCAGATCGGACGAGCACGTTGGCCGGCTTGATGTCGCGGTGGATCACGCCGCCGCGGTGCGCGGCGTGCAGCGTGCGCGCGACCTTCTCGATCAGGCCGAGGAACGCTGGCAGGACTTCACCGGGAGCGAGCCCGTCGCGGACGCGCACCGGGCTCTGCCCGAGGGCTGCGCTCGTCGAGAAGACCCGGTCGAGGGACTGCCCCTGGATCCACGGCATCACCAGGAACGGGACGTCACCTTCGAAGCCGACGTCGTGGACCGTGCAGCAGCCGTCATCGCCGATCCGCTGCGTGGCCTCGGCCTCGCGGATCAACCTCTGCCGCCACTCGGTGCTCAGCGCGCGGAACTCGTCGAGGACCTTGACCGCGACCCGCCGCCGCAGCTTCGTGTCCTGGGCGAGGAACACCTCGCCGAAGCTCCCGCGGCCGAGCGACTCGACGAGCCGGTATCGACCGCCCAGCACGCGATCGCCCGCCGCAGACTCGTCCTCCGTCAGGCGTCTGTACTCGGCGCGGATCCGCAGCGCGTGCGCGGGAATCGCGTCCGCATACTCGTCGGCCGTACGGACGCTCCCCGACACGAGGTCTGCCTCGTAGGCACGGAAGAACTGCAGGACGGCGGCCTCAGGATGCATGGTCGGTGCGGGATAGGGTAGAAAACGGTCCGGTAGCGCGCCGGTGGACACGAACTCCCCAGAATCCCGCACGGAATCGACCCGACCTGACGCCCGGCGGCTCGAGAGCCTGTCCGGCCGCGTGCGCGGCGCGGCTTCCGGGAGCCAGGATGACCTCTCCTGGGTCATCGAGCAGCTGTCGCCCCTGATGGTGACGTGGGCGCAGATGCAGCTCGGGAGCGGGAGCGGCCTGCCTTTCGACCCGGAAGACATCGTCCACGACGTCTGGGTCCGCACGCTGCCCGCCCTCGGCGAGCTCCACCCGCACCCCGACGACGGCCGGATGTCGTCGGGGCTCGTTGCGCTGCTGCGCACCGCGCTCCTGCACCGCATCGTCGATCTCAAGCGCCAGGAGATCGCCCGGCGCACCCGTGCGCTGAGCGCGACGAGCCTCGATCTCGCCGACCGACCGACCTCGAGTTCGGGCCCGGTCCAGCGAGCCGTCCGCGGGGACCACCACCAGCACGTGCTGGCAGCACTGCAGGAGATTCCTGCGCGCGACCGTGAGCTCTACGTCCGCAAGATCTTCGAAGACATGCGCCTCCACGAGCTTGCCACCGAGTACGGCATGACGCGCGACGCAGTCCTCAAGGTCCGGCAGCGGGTCCGGAGACGGCTGGAGGGCCTCCTGACTTCGACGGTCCTCGAGGACCTCGAGTCGGACTGACCGCCTACCGCCGTGCCGGCACGTTGAAGAACGTCAGGTTGAGGCTCCCGGAGTTGGCGAAGCCGACGTCCGGGTAGCCGTCCCCATTGAGGTCGCCCACCGCCACGCCGTAGGTCGCGTCGGCCTGCTCGCCGATCGCTTCGACCCGGAACGACGCTCCCTCGCCCTCGTTCCAGTGGATCTCGTTCTGGGCGTCGACGTTGCCCACGACGACGTCGAGATCGCCGTCCCGGTCGGCATCGCAGAGAACGACCGCGTAGGTCTGCTCGTCCCCACCGAACGCCACGCTGCGCGCGAACCCACCCTTCCCATCGCCGAAGTGGACGGCGTTCGGCTCGCCGATGTTGCCTGCCACGATGTCGAGGTGGCCATCGCCATCCACGTCGCCGAGCACGACGGCCCGCGTCTCGTCCTTGCCGGTGCCGAAGACGCGGCGCTCCGTGAAGCCGAGCTTGCCGTCCTGGAGCAACACCTCGTTGGGCTGCCCGTCGCGGTTGGCGAGGACGAGGTCCTGGTCTCCGTCCCCATCCACATCTCCGACCGCGACGGCGATCGTCGAGCCTTCCGGATCCCCGAACCCCTGCTTCGCGCCGAAGCGGCCGGTCCCGTCGTTCAGGTAGAAGCCGTTGGCCGCCCCGCGGTTGGTGACGAGCACATCCAGGTCACCGTCCATGTCGAGGTCGTGCAGCTGGGCACTCCGCGTCGGCTCGATCTCGGGACCCACCGGACCCGTGCACGTGAAGCGCCCGCGCCCGTCGTTGCGGTAGACGAGGTTCTCCGCCATGTCGTCCGCGGTCACGAAGTCGATGTCTCCATCCCCGTCCAGGTCGCCCGCAGGGAGCGCGTAGGTCGTCCCCCGCCGCTCGCCGAGGTCCATCGCCACCGTGAACCGACCGCGCCCGCTGTTGAAGTAGACCTCGTCCTGCTGGGGCCAGTGCCGGCCATTGGCGACCAGGCAGTCGAGGTCCCCATCGCCATCGACGTCGGCGAAGGTCAGCCCACCGGTCAGCTCCTCCCCGAGACCGAGCACGGTGCGGTTCGAGCCGCGAAAGGTCCGGTCCTGTGCTTGGAGTGGGATCGCCGTCAGCAGGACGAGAAGGAGAGTTCTTCGCATGGGAGCTCGGGTTCGGGGCGGGGCCGGATCATACGGGCAACACCCGCGGCCGATCCGCGAGCGATGGCGGCCCGGCGGCCGGGCTAGGATGCGCGCATGCAAGCTCGCTGCGCCGTTGTCGCACTCCTGGCCATGGCTTCGATCCCCTCTGCGCTCGAAGCCCAGCGCCCGCCGAACGTCGTCTACATCATGGCCGACGAGCTGGCCTACTACGAAGTCGGCTACGCCGGGCACCAGAAGCTCCGCACGCCGCGCATCGACCGGATGGCGGCCGAGGGGATCCGGATGGATCGCGCCTACGCAGGCGCGCCCGTCTGCGCGCCGCTTCGCTGCAACCTG
>JBEAPQ010000136.1:0-8392 GCA_041164325.1 Planctomycetota bacterium
ATCGTCGAGGGGTTCGCGTCGCCCGTCTGTGTGCATCCATCCCGCCCAGGCGATCCACGCCGCGAGCGACTGATCGTTCCGCTCGAGCTCGCGTCAGGGGCCGCCCTCGTCCTCGGTGAACCCGGACCGGCGGCGCCTCCGGCTGCCGATGCGCTCGGCCTCTTGGCGGAGTTCGGCGCTTGGGCGGCACGCTGGCTCGTCGACGCGGAGCGCCGCGCCGATGAGCACCGCGAGCTCGCCCAGCTGCGGTTCCAGCAGACCTTCGCGGCGCGCACGGCCCAGACGTCGGTTCGACTCAGCGGGCTGCGCCAGCAGATCGCCGAGGCCGCAGCCGCGGCCGCACCGATCCTGTTGCTCGGCGAAGAGGGGTGCGAAGTCGAAGAGATCGCACTCCTGTACCACGAGCGCAGCATGACGCCGGCCGGCCCCTTCGTCCGGTGCTACGCGGGCGTGCTGCCGACCCAACGGGTGGCCCAGGAGCTGGGCCTCGACCGCAGGGTCGAAGAAGGCGCCGGAGGCGCCTCGACCCGCGCGCGGAACGGAACGCTCTTCATCGACTGCCCCGAGATCCTGCCGGCACAACTCCAGCAGCGTCTTGCCGAAGTGCTCGCGCAGGCGCTCGAAGGACCGCCCCACGGTTTCCGCGCCGTGGTGTCCGTCCTGCCCAACTCCAAGGGCGGACTCCCGGCGGTGGACCCGGCGCTCGCCGCGCGGTTCGAGCAGTTCGTCCTGGTCCGGATCCCACCGCTCCGCACGTCTCCCCAGGACGTCGCGCACCTGATCGAAGTCATCCTCGCCGACATGGGGCCACGCTCCGACGGCTCGGCGCGCCGCCTCAGCCCGGACGCCGAGCGGACCCTGACGGCCTACCACTGGCCGGGCAACGTGCGGCAGCTGACCCGCGCGCTGGAGACCGCCGCAGCGCGGGCTGGGGATCGGGACATCGATGCCCGTCACCTGCCGGCCGAGATCCAGGACCCGAGCTCCCGCGGGATCCGGGTCCAGCCGCTCCGCGACGTCGAGAGGGACCACATCCTGCGGGTCCTCGCCATGTGCGGCGGGCACAAGTCGCGCGCGGCCCGCAAGCTCGGCATCTCGGCCTCGACGCTGCA
The DNA here is from genome assembly GCA_041164325.1 of Planctomycetota bacterium. Classification (GTDB taxonomy): domain Bacteria; phylum Planctomycetota; class UBA1135; order UBA1135; family UBA2386; genus JAQCBR01. The sequence goes on from JBEAPQ010000136.1 coordinate 1,113, forward strand.
CGAGAAGCTCCGCCGCTACGCCCACGACGAGTGAGCGCCGCGGGTCGAGACCACACAGCCCGTGACGAAATCCGTCTGCAGGCTGCGAGGTGCTCGCTCGGCGGCCGCTCCGCGGCGGCGGGAGAGCTCGTGGCGACGTTTCGTCACAGCCTCTCCACGTCGGGTCGGGCGCGCCACCGTGTTAGGCTTCGCGCCCGCCCGTCATGTCCGAAGACCCGATCTACCTCGACCACGCCGCCACCACCCGCCCGTTCGCGAGCGTCACTCAGGCCATTGCCGACACGCAGCGCCAGCAGTTCGGCAATCCGTCGTCGCAACATGCCGCGGGACGTGCGGCCCGGAAGCTCCTGGAAGACGCGCGCGCGTTCCTGCGGGGCAGCCTCGGAGCGGCCGATCTGGTGTTCACGTCCGGGGGGACCGAGGCCGACCAGCTCGGCATCGTCGGCCCGGCGTTCGCACGTCCGCCGGGCCGGGTCCTCGCCGCTGCGAGTGATCACGCGGCCGTCCTCGGTCTGGAGCGGGTGCTCGCCGCACGCCGCTACGGGCTGGTCCGCGTCCCGGTCACGCCAGAAGGTGACATCGACCCCGAGACCCTCTTCGAGCACCTCGGCAAGGACGTCCGGGTCGTGTCCCTGCTGCACGGCCACAACGAGCTCGGCACGCTGTGCCGCCTCGAGGAGTTGGTGGGCGTCGTCCGTCACGTAGCGCCCGAAGCCCACATCCACGTCGACCTCGTCCAGAGCTACGGGAAGATCGACTTCGACCTCGACCTTGCCGGCGTCGACTCGGTGGCCGTCTCCGGCCACAAGCTCCACGGTCCGCGCGGGATCGGGTTCCTCGCCACGTCGAGCACGGCTCGATACCAGCCGCTGCTCGAGGGTGGCGGCCAGGAGGGGGGTCGCCGCGGCGGCACCGAGAACGTGCCGGGAGCCGTCGGTCTCGCGCGCGCCGCCGAGCGCATGCTCACCCACCTCGCGCGCAACGCCGAGCACTGCGAGCGGCTGGCCAGCCGTTTCTTCGAGGCGATCGCCGACGAGTTCCCGGATGCCCAACGCCTCGGCGCCGCCGAGCGCCGGGTTCCGCACATCCTTTCGATGCGGCTGCCCGGCGTGGTGGGCCAGACCCTGCAGGAGCGCGTCGATGCGCGGGGACTGTCGATCTCGACCGGCTCGGCGTGCCACGACGGCAAGACGGGCACCAACCACGTGCTCGAGGCGATCGGGCTGACGACCCGTGAGGCACGCGAGGTCGTGCGGGTCTCGTTCTCGGCCGAGACGACCTACGACGAGACGGACCGCGCCATCGACATTCTCGTGGCCGAAGCGGACCGTCTGCTGCACCTGGCCGGGGGAGCTGTGCATTGACGAAGGTCGACGGCATGTCCCCGGCGATGGCCCAATACGTCGCCGAGAAGGCCCGCCATCCGGACGCGCTGCTGTTCTTCCGGATGGGTGACTTCTACGAGCTGTTCTTCGACGACGCGAAGCGTGCCGCCGAGCTCCTCGAGATCACGCTGACGGCCCGCAACAAGGGCGACGACCCGATTCCGATGGCCGGTGTTCCGGTGCGGGCCGTCGACGGCTACCTGCGCCGTCTCGTCGAGCTCGGCCAGAAGGTCGCGATCTGCGAGCAGGTCCAGGACCCCAAGGAAGCCAAGGGCCTCGTCGAGCGCCGCGTCGTCCGTGTCGTGACGCCGGGCACGCTGACGGAAGATGACCTGCTCGGCGGCGCGAGCGCGAACCACCTCGCGGCGATCCACGTCGCGCGCGACGGACGCGCGGGGCTGGCCTGGGTCGAGCTCTCGACCGGCGCGTTCAAGGTCCTGGAATGCCCGGCCGAGCGCCTCCTCGACGAGATCGAGCGCGTCGACCCCGCAGAGGTGCTGGTCGCCGAGGACCGGGCCGACTGGATCGAGGAACTCGGCCGCGGCGACCGCGCGCTGACGCGACGCTCGGTCTACGACTTCGGGCAGGACGCGGCGACCAAGGCCCTGACCGGGTTCTTCGGCACGAAGACGCTGGACGGCTTCGGGGTCAGCGAGGTCCCGACCGCGGTGCGCGCAGCGGGCGCTCTGATCACGTACCTCGGCGAGACGCAGCTCGCCTCGCTGCCCCACATCCGCCGGCTGGAGGTGCACCGCCGCGGCGCGCACATGATGCTCGACCGCGTCACCCGCCAGAGCCTCGAGCTCGTCGAGACGCTGCGTGGGGATGGACGCGGCACGCCGGTCGTCGCCGTCATCGACCGGACGCGGACGCCCATGGGCAAGCGCCTGCTCCGCGACTGGGTGCTCTCGCCGCTCGCCGAGCCGGGACCGATCCTCGCGCGGCAGGAAGCCGTCGCCGAACTCTTCGCCGCCCCGGCCACCGCGCGCGCGCTGTCCGAGGCGCTCGCCGGCGTGCTCGATCTCCAGCGCCTGACGACGCGCATTGCGTGCGGACGGGCCAACGCGCGCGACCTGGTCGCGCTCCGCCGGAGCCTCGAGCGCCTGCCGACCGTGCACAGCACGCTCGCGTCGTGCGAAGCCACGCGCCTCGCCTCGGTGCGGGATGACCTCGACCTCCTCACCGACGTCGCCGAGGCCATCGCTGTGGCCATCGTCGACGAACCGCCGCCGACGGTGCGCGACGGCGGTCTCATCCGGGAGGGACACGACGACGACCTCGACGAACTCCTGTCGCTCGCGCGCGACAGCAAGGCGTGGATCGCGCGCTTCCAGGCCCGCGAAGCCGAGCGCCTCGGCATCGGCAACCTCAAGGTCGGGTTCAACAAGGTCTTCGGCTACTACATCGAGATCACGCACGGGAACCGCAACGTCGAGGTCCCGGCCGAGTACGCGCGCAAGCAGACGACCAAGAACGCCGAGCGCTACATCACCGACGAACTCAAGGAGTTCGAGTCGAAGGTCCTGACCGCGGAGGACCGCGCGAAGGCGCTGGAGTTCGACCTGTTCGACGCGCTCCGGAACCGGATCGCCGCGCAGCTCGACCGTCTCCAGCGCACCGCGGATCTCGTCGCCGAGCTCGACGTCCTCGTCGGCCTCGCGGTGGTCGCCAAGGAGCGCGACTACTGTCGCCCGAAGGTCGACGACTCGCGGACGCTGTCGATCCAGGACGGACGCCACCCGGTCATCGAGGCCACGCACGCGCACGGCACGTTCGTTCCCAACGACACCGAGCTCAGGCCCGACGATCGGACCCTGGTCCTGCTCACCGGCCCCAACATGGCGGGCAAGTCGACCTACATCCGACAGAACGCGCTGATCGTCCTGCTCGCGCAGATCGGCTCGTTCGTCCCGGCCAAGAGCGCACACGTCGGCGTCGTCGACCGCGTCTTCACCCGCGTCGGCGCGTCGGACGACATCAGCCGCGGCGCGTCGACGTTCATGGTCGAGATGGTCGAGACCGCGAACATCCTCAACAACGCGACCGACCGCAGCCTGGTGATCCTCGACGAGGTCGGCCGCGGCACGTCGACCTTCGACGGGCTGGCCCTCGCTTGGGCGATCGCCGAGGACCTGCACGACCGGATCGGTTGCCGCGGCCTGTTCGCGACGCACTACCACCAGATCACGCAGCTTGCGGAGACCTGCCGGGGTGTCGTCAACCAGCGCGTCGCGGTGCGTGAGTGGGGGGACGAGATCGTGTTCCTCCACCGCATCGAAGAAGGTGCGACCGACCGCAGCTACGGACTGCACGTCGGACGGCTCGCCGGGATTCCCGACGCCGTGCTCGGACGCGCCCGCGCGATCCTGGAACGCCTCGAGGACGACGGGGAAGCCGTCCAGCGCGCGCTCGGTGCTCCGGCCGCGGTCAGCGAGCCGGGGCAGCCGGGCCCCGAGGGGCCGACCACCCACCGCCCCCAGCAGCTGAGCCTGTTCGAGTCCGATCGGGACCGCGTGCTGCGCGAGCTCGAGGCCGCGGACCTCGACGATCTCAGCCCACGCGAGGCCGCCGCCAAGCTCGCCGAGTGGCAGGGAGCCCTGCGAGGCTGACGCAGGTCAACGCGAGCCGGCCGTGACCATCGCGTAGATCAGGTAGCCGAGGCCGGCGACGAATCCGAGGATCGTGAAGATCAGGACGGGGCCAGGGACACGCGTGCGTTCGGTCATGGAGGCGGACGGGTTCTGGGTCAGGTGCGGACCGAGGAGAAGAAGACCACGCCGAACGAGCCGAACACGATCGTCGGCAGCCACGCGGCGAGGATCGGATGGAGCAGGGACTTGCCGAGGTTCTGGCAGGTCAGGTCGGCGACCACGTAGGCCGCGCAGAGCAGGACGGCGAACACGACCCGCTCGATCCGGTTGCCGCGTTCGAAGTAGACCGCGAACGGCAGCGCCAACAGCAGCAGGATCAGATTCGCGAGCGGGAACGTCATGTGGCCGTGGAAGGCGAGGACGAGGTCCCGCCGGCCCGGCCGCAGGGACTGGAGGTCGAGCAGCTCCGTGTACGAGAGCTGCACGGTCTCCCGCCCTTCCTTGCCGAGGCGCCACAGCAGGTCGGGCTCGACGCCCGCGAGACCCAGCAGTTCCTGCGCCGTGGTGCGCGTCTCGGTGCGCCGCTCGCCGCCGGTCAGGAGCCAGTCCGAACGGTCCCGGTCCCAGACAGCGGCCTCTGCCGTCAGCAGCGAGCTCTCCAGGCCGCCGGCCTCCCGTTCGACGACGGAGACACCCTCCATCCGCTGGGCTCCGTGCTGGTAGCGCTCGACGAACAGCGTCTGGTCGACGCCCTCGCGGAGCTTGACGACGAGTCCCGACAGCTCGGTGCTCGAAGCGTCCCCTTCGAGAGTCTGCCGCGCGGCGTCGAGAGGCTCGGCGACCCGCGGAATCACGTATTCCCACGCACCCGCCATCGCCAGCGCGGACAGGAACCCGAGACCGAGGACCGGGGCCAGCACGCGGGTCATGCTGCGCCCGGTGAAGATCATCGGCACGATCTCGTTGGCGGCCATGTGCCGGGCGACGGCGAACATGCCGGCGATCACGCTGACGAACGGCCCCACCATCACGAAGACGAGAGGCAGCGACAGCGTGTAGTAGACCGCCATGTCGAACGCGAGCTCGCCCAGCGACGCCCCGCGGACTTCAGCCGCCTCGAGGAAACCCGACAGGTCGATCAGCAGGTTCACGAGCGTGAACAGGATGACCATGAACAGCAGTCCAGCGGCGTACGAGCCGAGCACCGAGCGGCCCAGGTAGAGGTCGAGGCGGCCGATCATCGGAGGCGGAGGCAGAACGTGACGAGGACCGGCGCGCTCATGCGCGGAGCAGCCTCCAGCAGAACGGCATGCCGCCGAGGACCAAGAGCGCGGCTGGCAGGAACGCGAAGGCCGCCTGGTCGGTCGCACGCACGATGTGCGCCCCGAGGAAGTCCCCGAGGTAGAAGACGACGATCGGGATCATCGCGAAGACCAGCGCCAGGACACGCCCGCGATCGCGTGCGTAGACCCCGATCGCGAATCCGATCGGAGCGAGCAGGCACGGCAGGAGCGCGAAGCAGGTCCGCTGGGCGACGTAGTAGCGAGCCGCTTCCGGCCGATCGTGGATGCCGCGCTGGACCTCGGCGAGCAGCTGGTCGCTGCTCATGTCACGCTCGTCCTCGTCGCGGCGCGATCCCTCGGTGATCTCGCGGAGGTTGACGCTGATCCGGGTCTCCTCCGGCAAGCGGCGATCACCGACCGCATCGCGCGCCTCGCGCAGCACGAGCACGAGCCGCTCGTCATCTTCGATCTCGACGGCCGCCGACTCGGCGAGGGGCCGCCAGCCGAGCCTCCACCCTTGACCTGGATCAGGACGTCGCGCCACGCGCCGCTCTCGTCCTTCGATTCCCAGGTCATCATCAGGCCGCCGTAGCTGAACCGATCCCCCATCAACCCGGTCTGCAGCAAGACGCTGCGGACCGTCTCGGCGACGACCCGGTACTTCCAGTAGTGGGCCCGCGGCACCATCCAGTGCAGCGCCCAGCTGGCGATGATGCTGAACGCGATCCCGATCAGGAGCGCGGGCACCATCGCCACGCGCGGGCTGACCCCGGCGCTGCGGATCGCGGTGATCTCGCGGTCCTGCGAGGCGCGGGCGTAGGTCAGGACCGTTCCGAACAGCAGTGCGATCGGCAGCAGGTGCGGCAGCGTGTCGACGGCCCAGAGGAACGTGATCAGGAAGGCGTCGACCAGCGAGAAGCCTTCGGCCTTGCTGATGCCCCGGTAGACCAGGGACACGAGCAGGATGCCGAACAGGACCACGAAGGTGATCGTCGCGCTGACGCCGACCTCCTTCAGGTAGTATCGGTGGATCTTCCACATGGGTCCGACGCCGCCGAGTTCCGGGACCCGCGACGCAGACATTGTGACGTTGCGGGGTGCCTCGTGCACTGGTCTGTGCGTGACCGTTCTGGCCGAGGCACTCGCGCCCTGGCTGGACGAGGATGAGCCCTTCGCCTGGCCGGGCCTGACCGAGGTCAAGACATCGACGGTCCGCACCGTTTCCCGGGGCACGCTGGGCGGGATCGAGGTCCACCTCAAGCTCTACCGCGCCGTCCGACTGTCGGACCGGGCGCGCGACGCTCTTTCGGGGGCGCGCGGCGTGAAGGAGTTCCAGAACCTCCGGGAGGCGCGGCGGCGCGGGCTGCCCGCCGTGGAACCGCTGGCCGCGGGCCGCTTCGTGGGAACGTTCGGCGCGCGCAGCTTCCTGATCACCCGCACCGTGGCCGACGCGGCACCGCTCGATCGCGGCCCCCTGCCACTCCCGCAGGCCACGGCGGCTGGCCAGCTCCTCCGCCGCGCGCACGACCTGGGGCTGCGCGCGCTCGACCTGCACCCCGGCAACGTGCTCACCACGCCGGACGGCGCCCTGCACCTGCTCGACCTGCACAGCGCGGTCTTGACGGAGCCCGTCGACGACGACGAACGGGCGCGCTCGCTGGCGTTCTTCTGCCTCGGCCTCGACGGCGGCGCCCGGGCGCGGGCCGCGGCACCGCTGCTCTCCAGCTACGGAGCTTCGGCCGCACTGGCCGAGAGGGCCGGACGGGTCGGTCGGACCCAGCGGAACCACGCGCTCGCCGCATTCGGGCGGCGCGCCACGCGGAACTGCCGGCAGACCGTGGTGCTGCGCCTCCCCGACGGTGCGGTCCGGTCCGAACGCAAGGATGTCGATCCAGCCCTGCGGGAGGCCCTGACGGCCTTCCTGACCGACGAGAGACCCGCGCCCACCAAGTCCGGCCGCCGCGGGGCGGTCTGGCTGACCGATGGGCTGGCGATCAAGCAAAGGCCCGCCGCGGCGGCGG